>NZ_JAMZGM010000080.1 GCF_024158605.1 Sebaldella sp. S0638
TTTAACTGGTTTAGTTTACTTGTTAGTTTTTCTATATCCATAGGTCATCTCTCCTTTCGGGTTTTATGAAGTTTTTTTTTATTATTAATCTAATTCATATTCAGGGTAAACTGCTCCCCAAGCACTGTGATGATAAACATTCACATTTAGATAATTGGCATCGGGTATCTTTTTAACTGGAACCCCTATATCTTCGCTTGCTTCTTTCAAATCTCGCCAACTGAATACTCTCCAATCAACACCATTTAATATTGCAACTCTTTTTATAGAATAGTATTCTTGTGATCTATCCAATTGTATTTCCAGTTCTTTGTTTTCCAGCATTAATTTTTCTTTTGCTTCTACTTCTACAGCTAAAGCTCGTAATGCTTCCGGATATGATTGTGGGAGCAGTCCTACAACTGGATTACGCAACGCATCTTTCATGGCATGAAACCCATTTATATAGGTTGCTGTAAATAGTATTCCTTTTTGTCCGGTTCTTTTATGCGAGATAAACTCACAGCCTTTTTCAGTTACCAAATAGTTTTTATAATCTTTACTATTCCCATCTGTTGTATAGCTACTTTCTATAAAGAAATCCTGAGAACGCAAAATTGCGTTTTCGCTATTTTCAAAGGTTACAATGTATTTTTCTATGTCTCTCAATAAATCACTATGTCTTACCCCTAAAACTTTAGCGGCCTCTCTACTATCTACAACCAAAATTCCATTATGTTTCATCACTACTAAATTATTCATTTCGTTTTTCACCTCCTTCGACTCTGTTCCGCACCATCTCCATTGCATATTTGAGATGGATTAGTCAAAAAAAATTTCGCAAGGATGCTCTATTTTCAATATCTTTATCATTAAAGCCGCTTCTGGAATAGTAATTCTACTCTTCCCAGTCAATTTTTCATTTAAAGCTTTTGATGATAGCCCTAATTCTTCTGCTAATTTAGCTTGTGACATTCTATTTTCAGTTATTTTCCCACGCAATTTATCCAGATTCATTCAATTTCACCTCCAACGCATCGTTGCATATTTGATATAAGAAGAATACCACATTATTTTTTCTATGTCAACCCAAATATGCAATATTTTTTTATTTTTTTGTTGCATATTTAGTTATTTTAGTGTATAGTATATAATATAAATACTATAAGAACAGGAGTTTATAATATGGACGATCTCGCCAAAATATCAGGAAAAATAAAAAAAAGGAGAATTGAACTAGGACTTTCTTACCACGATCTTGCTAAAAAAACAGGTATTAGCGCATCCACTTTACAAAGATATGAAACTGGGTACATTAAAAATTTGCCTATAGACAAATTTGAAGTTATCGCTGATGCTTTGGATGTAGATCCTGCTGAATTAATGGGATTAATAACTACAGATGTTGAAAGACTGAAAATTGGTGCTAAAATCCAAAAAAAACGAAATGAGCTCAGTATGCCATTGGAAAAGTTAGCACAAAAATTAAATATAAGTTTCGCCCATATGAATCGTATCGAAAGGGGTACAGTAGATATGCCTTATAAAATGATTATCCCTTTATGCAAAGCCCTCAAAATCTCACCTTCGTATTTACTGGGTTGGGAGGTTCATGAAGACTTTGATCCTGTTTCTACTCTAAACAAAAAAGAGAAATTTGAATATGATAAATTTATGGAAGATGCAGTGTACTACTTTAATGATGAAACTATCAGTAATGAAGATAAGAAAAAATTACTTGATTCGCTGAACAATATCTTTTTCGATATAATTTTAGGAAAGAAAGGTAAATAGCATGAATAAAAATATTAGAATAAGAGTTAGAAATTTAATTAAGAAACACAACACATCCGATCCTTATATTTTATGTCAAAAATTAGGTATTATTGTGCTGTATAATGATTTAGGAGATTTAAAAGGGTATTATAAACATCCACGTGGGAGAAAAATAATAGTAATTAATTCTTTACTTAGCAAGTTTGCTCAGATAATTGTTTTAGCTCATGAACTTGGACACGCAGTCCTACATTCGAATTCAACAGCGGCATATTTGCATAACAATGTCAGATTTCACGATTCTATTATGGAAAATGAGGCGAATAAATTTGCATCTGAATTACTCGCCAATTATGAAGATGAAACAGATTACTATTATGAAGATATGACTGAATACGAACATGATAAAAATTTACTGGAAAAATTAAGGAGATATTTATAGGAGGACACTTATGGTTGATATTAATAAATTAGTGTATTCTGATCCAAGAATAAAAAAATTGTCTTGGATTAAAATGATGAAATATGAAAATTATATGAATCAAAAAATTTCTAAAATAACAGGTTTTGAAGATATGTCAAATAGTCAAATAGAGTCAGCTATTATCTCGTTTAGAAATTCGTTTTTTAAATAGCAAAAAAGCCCCAATAATGGGGCTGAGGAACTCTCATCAGTAGAGAATACGGCATATAATCACAAATGCGATTATTATTCCTATTCGTAACATTAGAGTCCTCCAAATTGTCAAAATTTCGGCTTTGTGGAAGCCGATAGAAGATTATAGCAAATTTAAAATAAAAAAGCCAGATAATATATCCAGCTTTTTTCCACAATTTAAATTTCGACAATTTGTTTTCATGATTATATTACCACAAATACTAGAAATTGTCAATATATAAAATCCCCCACAGTTAAGCGAGGGAGGTAAAACTAAGTTCCTTTTTGTTTGTACCATAATACCATACTTAATACATAATTGTTAAATATATTAACAGATCTCCTAAAATTTGAGGAGATTAACCGACACATTTCAAATGTAACACTAAAAAAGTCTCTCCCTGCCAAGAAAGAGACTTTAAATAGTGATATAATTACCACCTCAACACTGGAATTATATCACACTTTTAATAAAAATAAAAGGATGTGATTTTTTATGAGAAATCCTAACGGATATGGAAGTGTCCATAAACTTTCAGGAAAAAGAAGAAAACCCTATGCTGTTCAAGTTACAAGAGGATGGAATGAAGAAGGTAAACAGATAAGAAAATATTTAAGCTACCACACTTCAAAATCAGAAGCAATGAGAGCATTAGCTAAATACAATGATAATCCTTATGATCTTGACAATGTTTCTGTCACTTTTGCTGAAATATATAATAAATGGGGCGAAATTAAGTTTAAAGATATAGGAAATTCAGGAATTGGAGGCTATCAAGCCGCATACAAAACCTGTAAATCATTGCATAATATGAAATTTCAGGATATCAGAACAAACCACCTGCAGGGAATTATACAGACCTGTGGCAAGAAACATCAATCTCTAAAGAAAATAAAGGTACTATTTAATCAGCTTTTTGAATATGCTATGAAACATGATATCGTTATGAAAGATTACAGCGATTTTGTTGATGTTGGAAAGAATAAGGAAGTCTCTACAAGAAAACCTTTTACTGCGGAAGAAATTCAAATTTTATGGAATAATAAAGATATGCCTTATGTTGATACTATTTTGATTATGATTTATTCCGGATTTAGAATTGGAGAATTGCTAGATATTAAATTAGAAAATATCGATTTAATTAACCGAACTATTAAAGGGGGGCTTAAAACCGAGGCAGGTAAAAATAGGCTTGTTCCCATTCATGACAAAATATTCGATTTCATAAAAAGTAGAATGGAAGATAATATAAGTGAATATTTGATATGTAATTCAAAAAATAAAAAGATGATTTACGTCTCTTATAAGAACTCATATTTTTATAACACTATGGATAAACTAGGTATGTCTCACAAACCACATGATTGTCGTCACACTTTTGCCACATTGCTTAACAATGCAGAAGCGAACAGTACGTCAATTAAAAATCTGATAGGGCACAGCAACTTCCTGACTACTGAAAAAATATATTCTCATAAGGACGTAGAAGAATTAAGAAAAGCTATAAAATTAATTGAATAATCTGAATAATTTGTCAGCTTGTTGTCAGCTATTGGTTAAATCTATAAACATTTCACAAAAATTATAGAGAGTCAAAACACTATGGGTACTGAAAACATTGAGTTTGATGACAGCAAAATATTATTTGTCAAATAAATAATATTAATCTATTTTCACTTTCATATTTGAATAAAATATCTTTCTCCCCTGACTTTATTAAAATAATCCCGTTCAGTTTTCCAGCAGTATTAATTCTATTGGAGTCTGTCTGTCAATTTATTTAATTTTATATAGTTTTTAAATAAAAGTGTGTAAATAATAAAGGTATCTTTTTGTGGATTTATTTAAATATTGGTTGGATTTTGATATTTTTGCATATTAAAATGATTATATACCTAATTATTTAAAATAAACTTTTCTAAAATAAAAAGCAGTGTTTTGCGAATCATTCCCAACACTGCTCTTTTTTATCTATAATTTTCGATACTTTCATTTTCTGCTATATCACCATTTTTGTAGACGTGATTTTTATCTATATAATATTCAGATTCAGGTATAATCTATAAAAGAAAACATCATAAATATAAAAAAAATAATTTTGTTCAATTTCTCACCCCTTTTTGTAACCGCTGCTTAATCCCCAGACTCTACAGGATAATAGTCATTCAGATTATTACTTACTTTTTCAAATAATATTTTCCCTGTCTTATCTACTATTACCTCAGCATAAGTTGTTTTACCTGTTTTGATATCTCTTATGGGAATTGTTACCAGCATTGGAAATTTCAATTCTTTAGCTACTAACTGATTCGTTTCATCTACGGAAAAAAATTTCATCCAGATATTTTCTTCCCCTTCTCCCATTATTATCAGACTTCCAGTCTCATATACCGCATTCATTTTATCAGGCCCTATAACCGAAGAATAAAATGATGTAGATCCATTCATATTTATCGCAGAAATTTGTATTTCTTTTGGATCAGATGTTATATTTTTTACATTTATTTTTATACTTTGCCCGTCAATTACCACTGCATTTACAGATGTAGCCTCAAAATCACTAAAATCAAATTTTACCTCCACACTTTTCTTAGCTTCCTGTTTTGTCTCTGCAGTTTTACCCGCTCCCGACTCCGGCTTACAGCTCATTAACATAAAACTTCCTGCTATAATAAATAACATTTTTTTCAACATATTTCCTCCTTAATTTTTTAGTTAATTAATAATAACTCATTATAGTAAAAATTTCAATCATAGAACAGTATTGTTTTTTATTTTTCTAACTAATTAATAAGAAGTTTTTTCATCTCATTTATAAACTATTTCAAAAATTTCTTTACGAATTTTATCTTTTCATTGTAAGGCGGATAAAACAGCTTTATTTCCGGCCATAAAGACTTATTCAAAATACCCTTTTTGTGAGAAAAAGTCTCGAATCCCCATTTCCCGTGATATGCGCCCATCCCGCTGTTCCCGACTCCGCCGAAAGGAAGATAATAACTGACCTGATGAAAAATAACATCATTGATGCACCCTCCCCCAAAGGATATTTCTTTTATAATTCTTTCCCAGATACTTTTATTTTTTGAAAATAAATAAAGTGCAAGGGGTTTTTCCCTGCTGGTAATCATTTCTACTATTTCATCAATATTTTCATATTCCAGAACAGGAAATACAGGCCCGAATATCTCATCACGCATAACAGGGTCATCCCATGTTATACCGTCAATAATAGCCGGCTCTATATAAAGTTTCTCCCTGTTAGTCCTTCCACCAGTGATTATATTGCCGCAGGACAAAAGAGAAGCAATTCTGTCAAAGTGTTTTTCATTGATGATTCTTACATAATCATTACTTTCCTCAGGGTTTTCCCCATAAAATTTCAAGAGTTCTTTTTTCATTATATCTAAAAATTGTTTTTTTATATCTTTATGTATAAGAAGATAATCAGGAGCCACGCATGTCTGCCCTGCATTCAGGAATTTCCCCCACAAAATTCTACGTGCCGACGCTTCCAAATCTGCGCTTTTATCCACAATACAAGGGCTTTTTCCGCCCAGTTCCAGAGTTATCGGAGTAAGATATTCAGCAGCAGCACGTGCTATGACCTTTCCCACATTCGTACTGCCTGTATAATGAATAAAATCAAACTTTTCCTTCAAAAGTTCCGTAGTTTCCGAAACTCCCCCGTTCACTGATGCACAATGCTCTTCATCAAAGACTTCCATTATAATTTCCGATACCAAACCTGATGTATGCGGAGATAATTCCGACGGCTTCACTACACAGCAGTTTCCCGCAGCAACAGCACCTGTAAGAATACTCATAACCAGATTAAACGGATAGTTCCACGGAGTTATAATAAGCACTGTTCCAAATGGTTCATAATATACACAGCTTTTCCCTCTAAACAGTATAAGAGGAGTTTTTACTTTCAGCGGTTTTGTCCATGAATGAAGTTTTTTCAGAGCAAAATTTATTTCATTTAAAGGTCCCGCAATCTCACTGGTAAATGTTTCAAATTCACTTTTATTCAGATCTTTTTTCAGGGCTTTATTTATTTCATCATTTCTGCTTATTATTACTTTTTTCAATTTTCTTAGTGCCTGTATTCGGAATTCTACATCCTTTGTTTTACCTGTCTTAAAAAAATCCCTCTGTTTTTCCAAAAGCTTTGAGTAATTTTGTGGCATTTTGACACCTCCCTGATTTCAAAAATCATCCTTTTTTATAATTTAGCATAAAATATACACTATTTCAAATTCACCCTAATTTCAACTATAACACTAAAAATTCAAACACAAAATAAATATGACACAAAGCTGTCATATTTAATAAGATATAATATTAATATAAATAAATAGGAGAGAAATTCATGAAAAAAATTGATGATATACTAAATTACTGCCTGAAAAATCTAAGAGGTACGATCCTTATAGAAACATGGGGTGAAAGAGCTGTATTTTATAACCCCGGAAACACCCTGAAAAAAGGTGTATATGTCCTCACAATAAAGGAAAAAGACGGAGAAAATGACAAAGCCTCGGGACTGGACAGGAAAAATATATTCCGGGTAAATCTCGGACTGAGAAAAGAAACATTTATAAAGCTTTTCGGCGAAATACCAGCCCGCCCTGCTGCAGGAAAAGCTGTTGACATGAATTATGACTTTGAGAAAACAGATGAAATTCTCCCACATCCGGTTTACGCATGGATGGGCTGGATAAGTATCCTGAATCCGGACAAAAAAACTACAGATACTCTGGTTCCTTTTATTAATGAAGCCTACAGCTACGCAAAAGAAAAATTTGAAAAAAATCATTCAAAAACCTTGAAAAAATCAAAATAAATATTTATAAATAATAAAATAATAACAAGAACTGCACAAATCAATAAGAGTTTGTGCAGTTCTTTTTCACAAATAAATCTTTCAAACTAAATTTTCACTTTGAAGCCTTTCATCCGCCGTATTATATTCATGATCTGCTTTCAGAAACGGTATTTTTTCTTTCAGAGTCTTCTTCAAAAGTATAAATGCACTAATCCACGCCAGAAATTCCGCTGCTGGAAACGACCACCAAATCATATTTCCTGCATTTGGAAGTAATGTAAATATATATGCCAGAGGCAACGGCACTAGTATCAGACGTATAACAGAAATAACCAAAGAACGCACACCGTTGCCAAATGCCTGAAAAATTCCCTGACAGGCTATATTCACACCTGCAAAAAGATACCCCAGTGTAACAACATGAAGTGCAGTTATACATAAATCCGTTGTGCTTTCAGAAAGGGCAAAAGAACCGGCTATTTGTCCTGCAAAACTCTGAAGCAGAACGATTCCTGCAAACATAATAACCAAAGTATAAATCATCCCGTATTTAATCCCGTCTTTTACTCTCTTTTTATCTCTCATCCCATAATTAAAAGCCACTATAGGAATAATAGCGTTGTTCATTCCGAATACTGCAAAGAAAACAAACTGCTGTACTTTATAATATACACCATATGCCGTAACCATAGATCCGGAAATACCATTAAAAATAATATTTACCCCATATGTCATAACAGACATCAAAGCCTGCATAATTATTGCCGGAATTCCAATTTTATATATTTTAGCAATAATCTTGAGATCTGGTTTCAGATATTTAAAATCAGTGCTTACATCTTTATTTAATTTATGGTGAAAGACAATTCCCAGTATAAAGGAAATAATCTGCCCTATCACAGTGGCATAAGCTGCACCTGCTATCCCCATCTGCGGAAAGCCAAAAAGACCGAAGATCATAATAGGATCAAGTATTATGTTGGTAACAGCGCCGGCCATTTGTGCTATAGTTGACAGCATTGTACGTCCTGTCGACTGCAATAGTTTTTCATAAATCATATACAATATTGCTCCAAAAGATAATACTGTACAAATTCTAAGATACTCACTGCCCATTTCTAGGATAACCGCATCAGTAGTCTGCGTGCGTAAATAAACATCTATCCCGAATAACCCTGTAATCAAAAATACTACATAAGTACAAATCCCCAAAAATATTGCATTACCTGCTATTTTACCTGCTTTTTCACGATTATTTTCTCCGAGACTTTTTGCCAGAAGTGCATTAATTCCTACTCCGGTTCCCACACCCACTGCAATCATCAGCATTTGTACCGGAAAAGCAAGTGTAAGAGCATTTACTCCGTATTCCCCCACACCTGAAATTAATTCAGTATCATGCATATTGCTCACGAAATAACTGTCTACAATATTATAGAATGCCTGAAATACCATCGACAAGATCATAGGTAACCCCATCTTAAGCATCAAAGATCTTACAGGTGTTGACCCCATTTTATTTTTTGTTTTCATAATAACCTCCGTTAATATTATTTTTGGAGTCTTTTAAGAAAAGCTGCCACAAACTGCCGATTTTTATTAAAATAAAAAGACGTAGATCCAAACCTGGATTTACGCCTTTCCTGCTACTCGGTATTAACGATTATAGCACAAGTTTTTTTTCTTTTCAAATGAATAATTAAAATTTTTTTACTTACCTCTTTTTGTAAAATGTGCTACAATATAAATATGACGTGTAGTTTGCTCTGGAGAAACGTAAGCCCAGTTATAAGTGAGCCGCATGTTTTTTCTTTTTTAAGACACTATTATATAAATGAAAGGAGCTGGTACATAATGTATAAAGTAAATGATACCGTTTTGTACAACACACATGGAGTGTGTAAAATCGTAGGGATTTCGGAGAAAGATTTCGGCGGAAACCATGCTGAGTGCTACGCTCTGAAACCTGTTTACCATGACAAATCAATGGTTTACATACCTGTAAACAGCAGTAATGCTCTGTCAAAAATGCACCGTATTCTATCAGCAGATCAGATATATTCTTTAATCAAAGTAATTCCTGAAGAAAAAGCCGACTGGATACAGGATAAAGACGAACGTAAAGAATTTTATGAAAAAGTTTTATTGGGCGAGGACAGAGAAGAACTCATCAAACTCATAAAGGCACTTCATATTTACCATCAGTCACTAATATTGCAGGGAAAAAAAATGCATGCAATTGACAGATACTTTATGAAAGAAGCAGAAAAAAGACTTCATGAAGAATTTGCATATGTTTTAAAGATTAAACCTGAAGAAGTAATTCCATTTATTACAGAACAGATAAACATCGAAGAAAAACAAGGAATATAATTTATTATCTGAATATTTCCTATATTTACAATTTTATTATATTTAATTGTGGTTCTTTAAATCAAAATATGCTAAAATTTAGTTCTAAATACTAATCTTTTCTTACACAAATCAGAATTGTAAATAAAAAGGAGACTCAAAACATGGGATATAAACTTATTGTAAGTGACATGGACGAAACTTTGCTTAATGATAATCGTGAAATTAGTGAAAATAATCTGAAAATGATCAAGCTTGCCAAGGAGAAATATGGTGTAAGGTTCGTTCCTGCTACTGGGCGCGGTTATGCATCTATTCAGAATGAGCTTGCTAAACTGGGATTACACGATCTTTCCGGAGAATATACTATTTCCTACAATGGTGCTATTATCACTGAAAATAAAGGAAATACATTACTTCGGTCAAATGGTCTGGACTATAATATAATGAAAAAAATATTTGAATTCGGACTTACCAAAGACCTTTGCCAGCATGTCTATACTAAAGATACGGTTTATGTTTTTAATGTAAATTCATATGAAAAAGAAAGAATGGATGGTTACAACGGCGGTCGTGTATATGTGGAGGAGAATTCCGTTGATTTTTTGAAAAATGAAAAGATTTACAAAATTCTTTTTCAAAATACCAATATCCCATATCTTATGAGTCTTGAAGAACCAATGAAAAATCTTACTGAAAATTGTGCTGTAAGTTATTCATCAAACCGTTATATGGAATTTAATGCCATGGGCATTGATAAAGGCAACGGCTTAAGAACATTAGCAGATATTCTGGGAATTGACGTAAAAGACACTATTGCAGTGGGGGATAACTATAACGATATTCCTATGCTGAAAACTGCCGGTTTATCAGTAGCTGTAAGCAATGCTGTTGATGATGCCAAAAAAGCCGCCCATTATGTAACTGAGGCGGATAATAATAAAGGAGCTGTGGCTGAGCTCATTGAGAAATTTATTATTAATAATATTTAGTTAATAACAGTAAAAGACCGTATTTCCCTTAAAAGAAGACGGTCTTTTTACTATAGCTATTTTTCAGATATAACATATTATGTTTACTGAAAATCTTAATATTTTTATCAAACAGATTTTTATTCAATAATCCTTAATCCTCTTGCTATTCTACTCCTTTTGCAGTCATATGATGAATATCAATCTCATAAGTATAAAAATGACCCCAGGCTCTTTCTATATATTCTCTTCCTTCTTTCATATAATCCGGTGAATATTTTTTCAGAATCAGTTCCATAACGTGAAAAATTTCTTCCCTGTCTTCAAGAAGTTTTATTTCACCGAATCCTACCACACTTTTATAGTGTGTGGTAAATTCTGCAGGCTTTATATCGTCTTTTTCCACAGCTGAAAATGAAATCTTATTATTTTTCTTTATAGAATCACATTTTTTCCCTTCAGTAGCACTATGAAAGAATATCTTCCCATCAGAGTAAACAAAGCTCACCGGAACAGAATATGTATACCCGTCATCCCCTGTCAAAGCAAGAGTACAGTAACTAAGTTCCTCAAGCATTCTGACAGCCTCACTCTCAGGAAGTTTTTTCTTTATTCTCCTTATTTCCCTAAACATAAATTCCCACCTGCCAATTTCAGTATTATTTATCTGATTATACCAAAACATTCTTTTTCCTGCAAATATTTCCTGATTAACAATCTCAATATTACCAACACTAAAAAACATTCTTTTTAAAAAGATTCTCACCTAGCTATATTGATAATTTCAGTATATTTTCCATATTTCTCCTTGATATTCTTATTTAGTCCGCTGTCTGTGATTATTCCGTTTACTTTATCAGTTTGATAAAAAGTATACAGATCCTTTAAATCAAATTTATTACTGTCAATTAATACATAATTTTCCCGGGAATTATTCATAATTATTTTTTGAAGACCTGCTTCTTCTTTATTAGAATTTGTTATATTATTATCTTTAATTCCGTTAGCACCTATAAAACATTTATCCACCCTGATTCCAGCCAATATCCTGTCTGTTATTTCACCTATAAATGCTCCTGACTTTTCACGCCATGATCCCCCGGTTAATATCAGCTCAAAATCCTTATTTCCTTTATACTGCTCAAATATATAAAAAGAATTCGTTATAATTCTTATTCTTTTATTTTCTATATGCTTCATCAAACACTCATTTGTAGTACTTGCCCCTATGAAGACTATGTCTCCGTTCTCTATAGAATCAGCTGCCAGCTTCCCTATCTCTTCTTTTTTTGTAAATGTGTAAGCTCTACCAGCTTCAAATCGTCATTTCTCACAGCACCGCCGTGTATTCTCTTAAGCAGCCCGGCTTCTTCCAGCAGTTTCAGATCACGACATATTGTCATTCTGGTAACAGCCAGTTTTTTCATAAGGTCGCCCACTGAAACAATACCATATTTTCCCACTTCTTTCATGATAAGATCAATTCTTTTTTCTTTCATTTCAGCTCCCCTATTTTTTATATATTTTGTTATAAAATGTTTCTATTTGTTACATTAATTTTACCCCTATTAATTTCACTTGTCAACTTCTTCACTTTCAAGGTTGTCCTCAAATGACTGTCGATACTTAACTTCAGCAATATTGCACATTCTGCAAGTATCATTACGGCGTTTTCTCTGCTGTATAATAAACCATTTATTTTCCTGATATTTTTCACATACAAAAAAATCACCTGATTATACAGATGATTTTTTGGATGTTGTCTTTTATTTCTTTATAGTAACCCTATTTTCAGGATTCTTAATATCGGGATGCTTGTTTATATAATCTATAAGCAGTTGTGCCATTGTTATATCGTAAGTTTTTTCTATTTTTGTATCCCTGATTCCAAAATCGCTTATTTGCTCATTACATGCCAAAACATAAGTTTTGTTCATATTTATCGGTTTTCCGTTAATCATAATATTTACCATACGCGATCCTGCCGGACGGCTGAAATCTACAGTAAAAGTCATACCGCTTACATGAGTGTAGGCAGGAGTTATTATTTTTTCCTCTTTATAATTGTGTTCTATAAAATCTACTATCTGCTTTCCTGTCATATTTCTTGTTACCGTAGGCAGTGTAAACGGAAGGGCAGAAAGCACTTTTCCATATGTGACAGGTCCGGCTTCAATACTTTCACGCAGAAAAGCTCCCACAGTTATCGATACATCAGCACCTGTATATTCCCTTTCGGCATCTGCCAGAACAGAACCAAGATTAGTCTGCCCCGATCTCACGAATTCCCTTCTTCCTTCAAGGGTAAACGGAAGTGTCATTACTGTTTTACTTAAAATCAAGTCATTTTCTTTCTTTATTTTTTGTATCATTTCCTCAACATTTTTATCAGCTTGAATATTTTTAAAATCTTCTGTTCCCAAAAGCTTTTCTTTTGCCGAAATTACTTTTTTGTTTTCTATTCTGAGTTCCAGCATTCCCAGATATTCATTATACTGACCCGCATTAACTACAAAGGTATCCTTTATTTTCATTCCCTCTTTTATAAGTACATGATCATGACCGTCTACAATAATATCTATTCCCGGAACAGTTTCTACGAGTTTTTGGACATTTACTTCTGGGTCTGTTTTTCCCAGATGTGCCAGAATTATTATAATATCAGCTTTTTTCTTTACAATTCCGACTTGTTTTTCCACTTCTTTTATTGCATCTGTAACCTTGAATCCTTCAAGCTTTGAATCGGTAGTCGCTACCATGGAATTCATGGGTGAAACACCTATAATTCCAATTTTTACACCGTCTATCTCTTTAATGATATAAGGTTTAAATGCATATTTGCCGTTATAATAAATATTTGAAGACAGAAAAGGAAAGTTTGCTGCTTTCTGAAAGTCCAGAATCTGTTTTCCACCCTGCACAAAATCTGCGTTCCCGGCTGTAAAAGCATCATACCCCATAAGATTCATTATATCCAGATTAGCACGTCCCAGACTGAGATCTATTACAGGAAGCCCGTTGAAAGCATCTCCTGCATCAAAAAACAGTACATTTTTGTTCAAAGCGCGGTATTGGTTTACATATGCAGTAACTTTACCATATCCTATGCTGTTATCGTCCAAACCTCTACCGTGTGTATCATTGGTATGAAAAATAGTCAGCTTTACCTCTTTTCCATAAATTATCCCGCCAATAAAAATCATTAATACAAAAAAAACAAAAAATATTTTTTTCATAATAACCTCCGTTTCTCTAATAAATAATATTTAATAAAATACTGATCATGAAAATTTTTCTATTTTTAAATAAAAAAGACAAAATCTAAAATAACATTGTATAAATGTTTAACTTTTAGATTTTGCCTCCTAAAAAATAGAGTAACAATTCTAATCCTATTTATAATATTTTACCATAAAACATTCTAAAGTCAAGGAAAATAATAAAAGTCTTCCTGATATTATAATAATCCCTTACAAGTTCAGCCTTTTTATTCCGCCCTAGATATGACATCTGGCTTTTGCTCTCTCTCCCATTCTGCTCTCAGAAGATATACTTCCAAATTGCATCAAACATTGCGTTCAACGTCACTTCTGCAAGAGAATCTGCTGTTTTATCTATAAGTTTTGTTTTCAAAAATTCATTTATTCTTGATTTATTGATTCTATTATAACTTTTTTATCAATAAGAACTATAAGACATTCTCTTGCTTCTTTTACATTTCTCCCCGGTCTATCTCTGCTATTATATCATTTATCCCACAAATCCATTAACTCGCCCCAGATTGCTCTAGCTTTAAAGTTTACTCCTGATTTTTTCTCTTCAAAAATAGTTCTTTTATTTTGCCTGAGTTCTTTGAATAATCTTATTTGTCTTGCTTAATTTTCTTTAGCTGTTGATACTCTGATATAATAATATTTCATAATTTCCCCCGCAATTCATTTTTTATTTTTGAATATTTCTATAATTATTACACCTTAAGCCATCAAAAATACAAATATTTATTTAAAACTATTTTTTTACATATTTATAATATAGAAGATAAGGACTTTTTTACATAAGAATATACCTCTTTTACACTGTAAAAGAGGTATACGTTTTATGACAATATTTCTCTAGTAACTTTTTTTTAAAAAAAACTTCTAATAGTAAAAATAATACCGGAATTTTTGAAGTTAATAAAAAAATTTATCCAGAAGACTTTTATTTAATTTTTTTGATAATTTAATTCCCATATTATTCCGAAATTATCTTCTATTTTTACATATTTTGAATTCCAGAAAGTTTCATGTAAATCTATTAGAAATTCACAATTTTTTTCTCTTAGTTTTTTACAGATATTATTTAAATTGTCTTCTGTTTCTATCTCTAACCAAATCGAAATTTGACCACCATTCTCCATTCTTGTTCCTAGTCCATCATATTGCTCTGCTTTATCTCCTACAAGTATTTTATTTTCTCCTAATAAAAGAATCGCATTTAATATCATCTCTTCCCCATTTTTTGTTTCAATATTATATTCACTTGCTAAAGCTTTTTCTACAACCTTAGCCTCAAATATTTCTTCATAAAAACTTAATGCTTCATCACAATTTCCGTCAAATGTTAAATACGGAAGTGCTGATTTTATCATAGTATTACCTCCTAAAAATATATTTGTAACACTATTATAACAGAATATTAGATTTTTTTTTCTTCTGAGTTGCTATTTTTTTCCAAATTTTGTCGACCAATAATTGAGAAACATTAAATACAATTGGTGGGTCGTCTTCTTCTGCTTCTCTCAAAACAATTTCAAATTTTTTTTCTTCTATTGAGGGAAAGTTAATTGATTCTTCTACCATTCCTCTCAATGCTTTATCAAGCTTGAAATAATCTAAAGGATTATTACTTTTCCTTATCGCACATGACAATAAGTAATATTTTCCATCAGGAATATTTTTTAATTTACAAGTTCTCTTATTTAGTAATGCTTTTCCAACAATAGGTTTGTGATTAGGAATTGGTCTCAAGAATAGCCCTACAAATACTATATATTCTCTATGTGTTTTCGGAAAAATTATCTCTACCTCACAACTTCCTCTATTTCTTTTTATTTTTTCAGAATTATGTTCTATTTCAGAACATTCCTTAGTCTCTTCAAAAATTTTTATTACTCTAAACGAGTTTAAATACCTTTCTTGATATTGTTTAGGTGATAGACCTGTATACTTTTTAAATGAATTACTGAAACTACCAGAACTCAAAAATCCACTTTTTATCTGTGTGTGGAGTATACTATTTCTCTTTTTTAGAATTAATCCAATACTTTTGTCTATCTTTAAAGTAGAAATATATTCTTTTATTGTAAATTTTTTTATTCTCTTAAATTCTCGACTAAAGTGATACTTACTTGAATAAAAATTATCAGAGATGCTTTTTAATTTAATATCATTATTAAGATTCTTTTTTATATAAAAAAATACTTCTTTTATATTCATTTTATACACCTTCATTTCTGTATTAAATGATACCAAATCAATAAAAATAAGTCAATGTATGAGAAGTATATATTTAATTAAAATTAATTTATATGAATAAATTTAAAAAAAATTAGGAAAAATGAATTTCTATGACTCATAAAATAGCTATACAGAATAAACTGAAATATATTTTCAGTAATAATATTATCTCCTTTTCAAGAGAGTATATTTTTCTAGTTCTCATATTTCATTTATTAAAAAGTCAATCTCTAAATCAAATATCTTGGACATTATCTTGCTACAGCTCCTATTGCTGAATACAAATTCTCATGACTTTGTCACTTTCTTTTTTCATGATCTTAAACAAGGTAAAAAGAAAACTTCAGTATCAATTAATTTTTCTTGGTATGAAAGGCAGATATTCAATCCTTTTGTTTGCCCTAAATGCAATATTAAAATGAAAGTCTGGAATTTTACCATTATTTATATTCACTAACCAGAATATATATTTCATTTTTTTTAATCTAACTATATTAGGTTCTTTTGTGATGCTTATTCATGCCTCATATATATCAAAATTTATTGCTCCATTTATTTCATTTAATTCCAATACATTAACTTTAAATTTACTTTCTTTACTAAAATAAAACCCCCGGACTTTTTATCATCCAGAGGTCTTTATAGAAAAAATTTTACTGTATTTAGTTATAATATCTTTAGAATACTGCTTTAAGCATTATCCCTGCTCTGTAATCATTTTTACTGCTTTCTGATATCTTATACTCACCTGTTACAAATATTCCAAATCTGTCCTCTAT
>NZ_JAMZGM010000081.1 GCF_024158605.1 Sebaldella sp. S0638
TTCATAATAAAGTCCTCCTGTTTTTAGTTTATCATAAAAAGATTTTTTTATTTACAGACTTTTTATCACAGGCTCAAATGAAGATTTACATTCTAAGATAGTTATATTAATACGCTAACCCTTTCTTAACCCATAACGACACTTTATCGCATTTACATTCTAAGATAGTTATATTAATACAGTAAACTTTATATAAACAACAACATTAAAATTTATATTTACATTCTAAGATAGCTATATTAATACTAATATGAGTATTTCAGGAGTACACTCTCATACTAATTTACATTCTAAGATAGTTATATTAATACAAATAGATCAAAAATCGACATTCTTGTAAAGACAAAATTTACATTCTAAGATAGTTATATTAATACCCTACACGTCAAAAAGCTTTTATTTATTATACCTTAAATAAGCATTTCTGTCGACCACTTTTTTTCGTCTATCAAAACCATGACATAAACCTGTCATCTTTTGACAAAAATCATATCCAACCCCATATAAAATAAAAGATTGTCGACCCCCGGCATTTTCTCTCCTACCAGAGGTCGACAGAATTTTACAAATCAGAGTATATAACTCCTGTTATTCTTTCAAGAATTGACGGGAATTTTTTCATTTCTTTCTAACAATTATCTTTTGTTCATTTTCATCAAAGGTAAACATTATTTCTCTCTCCTTCTCTGAAATGTCCATTTTTCTCAGCCATGGCATAGGAAGTGTAATTTTAGTGCCTCTTCCTGAACCAGCTTTGTGAAAAGTAACTCTTCCTCTTCTTTTTTCCATTGTCCCACCCTTTCCTGTAACTTATTGTCCATACATTTCTTTGCTTTTGATTAATAAATCGTTGATTTTAAAAAACACCAAAAAATAATATAATCTGAAAAAATACTCCCACCAAAAAAGCCCGCCATCTCCCGGCGAGCCTTTAGTTATCTATTTATTTCCTTCTGTTCCGTCTGTAGATTTTTCATTTAATTCTGCAAAAGTAGTTATCATACTAGCCAGATTTTGATAATTGCTTGGTATTATTATCTTAGTGGCCTTACCGTCAGCCACTTTTCCGAATGTCTCCATTCCTTTTAATGCTAATACTTCACTGGTAGCTCCTGCTTCTTTCAGTAATATTATTGCTTCTGCATTTGCTTTTTGTACTGCAAGAATAGCCTGTGCTTCCCCTTCTGCTTCTCTTATCTTCTGCTGTTTTACAGCTTCCGCTCTCAAGATAGCTGCTTCTTTTTCCCCTTCAGCCTCTCTTATCTTCTGTTCTTTTACAGCATTTGCCCTAAGAACCACAGATTCTTTATCAGCTTCGGCTTTCAGGATAATTTCTCTTTTTTCTCTTTCCGCTTTCATCTGTCTTTCCATTGAATTTCTGATATCTTCTGGCGGTAATATATTCTTAAGCTCTACTCTGTTTACCTTTATTCCCCAAGGGTCAGTTGCCACATCAAGCTCAGTTCTCATCTTTGTATTTATGATATCTCTTGAAGTCAGAGTTTCGTCAAGTTCCATTTCACCAATTATATTTCTTAATGTAGTAGCCGTAAGATTTTCTATTGCCGACATTGGTCTTTCTACCCCGTATGTATACTGTCTTGAATCAGTTATCTGAAAATAAATTACTGTATCAATCTGCATTGTTACGTTATCTTTTGTAATAACCGGCTGCGGCGGGAAATCTACTACCTGTTCCTTTGTAGACACTACTCTTACCACTCTGTCAATAAACGGTGCTAATGTGTTAAACCCTGCATGTAAAGTCCCGTTATATTTCCCAAGTCTTTCCACTATACATTCCTTTGTCTGAGGAACTATTCTTATACATGTCATAAAAACAATTATAAAAATTACAATTACTATTCCTAATAATACTAAAATACCCATTTCTTCCTCCTTATAATTTTTTATTTATCTTTTTTTCCAGTATCAGCTTGTTTCCAGTTAACCCTGTTATTACCACTTTCTCATTAACCTCAAGGTTATCTGTAGAGACAGCTCTCCACATTTTATCATCAAGGGCTACTTCGTACACTCCCTCATCAAGTATTTTTGCTATTTTTGTTTCCCTTCCCACGGTCCTGTTCCCAAAACTTATATCATCTTTATTATTTTTATAAAGATACTTTTTCGCAAGCGGTCTCGTAATAAGGAGCAGTGCAAATGAAAGCACAGCAAAAACATAAAATTCTGTATTTACATCTTTTATTACAGGTGCTAAAAAAATCATAACTATTCCGGCAAGTCCGAACCATACTGTTACTAATCCCGGAATCACCAGTTCCAGTACCAGAAACACTCCGGCTACAATTACCCAAAACATTGAACTCATAAAACCTCCTTAGAGAATATTCTTATAATATTCCATTTAAAAATCTGAAACCCTGTTAATCATAAAATATTTGTCTGTCTTTTTCTGCTTTATATAATTAAGCTGTTCCAAATTAGTCCTTTTTATATAAATCAAGATTTTCCTTAAGCTTGGCAAGCTTATTTTCCAGTTCTTCCTTAATTCCGTTTTCCTTGTCTACTACATCCTGAGGTGCTTTGCTAAGGAATTTTTCATTGGAAAGTTTTCCAAGAACTCTTTTTAATTCTACTTCTGTTTTTTCTATATCTTTTTTCAGCTTTGCAGTTTCTTTTTCAGTGTCTATAAGTCCTTCCAGCGGTACGAATATCTCTGTATTATCTGCAAGTCTGAATCCTGTGAGCTTTGGTATTTCTTTTTCGTTATCTATACTGTATTTTTCTACATTTGACAGCTTATCAAGTATTTTTGCATTTTCTTCAAGTATCTTTCTCTCACTGTTATCATTTGTCTTGAATATAACTTCTATTTTCTTTGAAGGCGGTACATTTACCTCTCCTCTGATATTTCTTATTGCAGTAATTACTTCTTTCAGATAATCAAACTCATCTTCGGCTTTTTTATCCAGAAGAGCCTCGTCATATACCGGGAACTCAGAAAGCATAATAGTCTCACCATCAAGCTTTACTTTCTGCCATAATTCCTCAGTTATAAAAGGCATAAACGGATGAAGCAGCTTCAAACCGTTATCAAGTATGTGTCTAAGTACCCACTGTGCAGTCTTTTTATCCTGTTCGTCTCCGCCGTATACTCTTGTCTTTGCAGCTTCCACATACCAGTCACAGAATTCACCTCTGAAAAACTCATATGCTATTTTGGCAGCCATATCAAGTTCATATCCGTCAAGTGCGCTGTTTACTTCTTTTGCTGCATTTTGCAGTTTTGAAAGTATCCATCTGTCTTCCAGCTTAAATTCAAGTTCTGTTACTGATGTTTTATAATCAAAATCCTCAAGGTTCTGAAGAACGAATTTTGAGGCATTCCATACTTTGTTAGAAAAGTTTGCTCCCATTTCCAGTAATTTTTCAGAGAAGAATATATCCTGTCCCTGTGAAGTATTATACAGAAGGCTGAATCTTATTGCATCTGCCCCGTATCTGTCTATAAGATCAAGCGGATCAGGCGAGTTCCCTAGGGATTTACTCATTTTTCTTCCTTTTTCATCTCTTACTATACCGTTTAAGTATACATATTTAAATGGTATTTCATCAAATAAATACTCACTTATCATTATCATTCTTGAAACCCAGAAAAATATAATATCTGCTGCTGTTACCAATGCATCTGTAGGGAAAAACTTTTCCAGTTCCTTTGTCTTTTCAGGCCATCCCATAGTAGAAAAAGGCCATAGCTGTGATGAAAACCATGTATCTAATACATCCGTTTCCTCAGTAAGTTCTACTTCTTTGCCGTATTTTTCCTTAGCCTGCTGTTTTGCCTCTTCAAGCGATTTCGCTACAAATATCGTCCCGTCTTCAGAATAATATGCCGGAATTCTGTGTCCCCACCACAGCTGTCTTGAAATACACCAGTCTCTAATATTTTCAAGCCAGTTATAGTATACTTTTATCCATCTTTGCGGTGAAATTGTAATTTCTCCGTTTCTTACTACTTCAAGGGCTTTTTTGGCAAGGGGCTGCATTCTTACGAACCACTGGTTAGAAACTCTCGGCTCAATTACTGTACCGCATCTGTAACAATGTCCCACAGAGTGATGGTGTTCTTTTACCTCTCCAAGAAGTCCCAGTTCCTCAAGATCTTTTAGAATCTCTCTTCTTGCCGCGAATCTGTCCAGACCTTTATATTTTCCGCCGTTTTCATTTATGCTTCCGTCTTCTTCCATTATATTCAGTAAAGGAAGATTAGTTCTTTTGGCTACTTCAAAGTCATTCGGATCATGTGAAGGAGTCATTTTTACCGCACCTGTTCCAAATTCCATATCTACATATTCATCCGCCACTATTGGTATCTCTCTGTTCATCAGAGGAAGTACAACACTTTTTCCGATAAGATGCTTATATCTGCTGTCATTTGGGTTTACTGCAACTCCGGTATCTCCAAGCATAGTCTCAGGTCTTGTAGTCGCAATAGTCAGATGTTCACTGCTGTCTTTTACAGGATATCTTATCTGCCATATCTTTCCTGTTACTTCTTCATGCTCTATTTCATCATCAGCAAGCGCCGTTTTGTCTTTCGGACACCAGTTAACTATATATTCTCCTTTATATATCAGATCATCATTATATAATCTTACGAAAACATCCTTTACAGCATCTGAAAGACCTTCATCCATGGTAAATCTTTCTCTTTGCCAGTCAAGCGACGAACCCAGACTTCTAAGCTGTTTTGTTATTATCCCGCCGTGCTTTTCTTTCCATTCCCATGTTTTTTCCAGAAACTTTTCTCTTCCTATTTCTTCTTTAGTAGTCCCTTCTTCCATGAGCCATTTTTCCACTTTATTCTGTGTAGCTATACCGGCATGATCTGTTCCCGGCATCCATAAAGTATCAAAACCTGACATTCTTTTCCATCTTATTATTGTATCCTGTATTGAATTATTCAGTATATGTCCCATATGAAGAATCCCCGTTACATTCGGCGGCGGTATTACTATTGAATAGCCGGGCTTTTCATCATTATGCTGTGCACTGAAATAACCTTTTTCTTCCCATAATTTATACCATTTTTCTTCTATTTCCTTAGGCGAATAGCTTTTACTCAATTCTGACATTTTTAACCTCCGTAATTATCTATAAACAAATCTAAAAGTCCCTCTCTGCTTTTCTTTACATAAAAAGAAAAATAAGGAGAAAATCATCTCCTGCTCCCCTTGGATATACCCCGGAAAATTTTGCTGCCCTGTATTATTTCATTCAAGACTTTGGAAATTAGGAACGAGGGTCAGATATTTCGGCATTGACGGATAATTTACCCGTCATACAAAATATCAGTCTAAATTTAACAATATATTTATGATTTATATTTAAAATTCTCCCCTGATTTAGATTATTCTTTTCTATATAAAATACCATTTTTATTAGATTTTGTCAATATTTATGATTGCAGAACCCCTAAAAATCTTCTTCTCTAATTAACGGATGTTAAAAATTAAAATTTAATAAGGATTTGTTTTTTTTTGAAGAATATAAAATTTTTTTTTATTTTTTTAAATTTGTTTATACATGTAAAATCGCTGTGCGGGAATTTTGGTTAAAAAAATAACCGTTATTTTTTCTTTCCCGCTATTGACATTCTTAATAATCAAATTATAATTATATCAAACAATATATGACATACTCATTAAAACTAATACCTTGTTATTAACTTGCAGGGGAAAAATATTTTGACATTGTCATTGTTAGTTATTTCAAATATAAGTTGGACAAAAACACTAGTGAGGAGTACTAATGCATGATATTCTAATTATCGGCGCCGGGGTAACAGGTGCCTGTATTGCAAGGGAACTGTCGAAATACGATTTAGACATTTTGGTGTTGGAGAAAAATAACGATGTCGCTGACGAGACCACCAAGGCGAATTCTGCTATTATACATGCGGGATTTGATGCAAAGGAAGGAACACTTATGGCCAAGCTGAATGTTCTGGGAAATTCAATGTTTGACAAATTATCGAAAGAACTTGATTTTCCTTTCAGAAGAAACGGCTCACTTGTCCTTGCTTTCAGCGATGAGGATATGGAATCAATAGAAAATTTGAAAAACAGGGGTGGTAAAAACGGAGTTCCTGAATTAAGTATTCTTTCCAAGGAAGAAACACTCAAACTGGAACCCAATTTAAGCAAAGATATTAAAGGGGCGTTATTAGCAAAAACAGGAGGTATTGTCGGTCCTTGGGAAATGACAATTGCACTTTTTGAAAATGCTGTTGATAATGGTGTAACTCTGCTGCTTGATAATGAAGTCATTAATATTTCAATAGAAGACAGCCATTTTCTTATTTTCACAAAAAATTCACAGTACAAAGCAAAAATTATTATTAATTGTGCAGGTGTTCACGCAGATACTATTCAAAATATGCTGACCGAGCCGTCTTACGAAATACATCCGCGAAAAGGCGAGTATTTTGTACTAAGCAAAGATGAAGGCACAAAATTCAGTCATACTGTTTTTCAGCCGCCTACCAAGGTAGGAAAAGGAATTTTGATCACTCCTACTGTTCACGGGAACCTTCTTATAGGCCCTGATGCTGAAAGTATTCCTGAAAAGGAAGATAAGTCCACATCACGTGAAAGACTCGAATTAATAAAAGCCACAGCGGCAAAATCTTCGCAAAACATAAATTATCTTGAGCAGATAAGACAATTTTCTGGGCTTAGAGCTGAATCAGACAGGGATGACTTCATCATAGAAGAAAATAAAAACATTCCCGGCTTCATAGATGTCGCAGGGATTAAGTCTCCCGGATTATCTGCAGCTCCTGCGATCGCGCTGAAAGTACGGGATATTTTATCTGAAAAAATTACTTTAAAAGAAAAGAAAAATTTTAAACCTTATATAGAAAAACATATTATTTTTGACAAATTAAACTATGAAGAAAAAAATAAACTAATTGCTGAAAATCCAAAATACGGACATATTGTATGCAAATGCGAAAATATCACAGAAGGTGAAGTCATTGATGCTATTCACAGAAAAGTGGGAGCCAGAACTGTGGACGGAATAAAAAGAAGAGGCCGGCCGGGTATGGGTCTCTGTCAGGGGACTTTCTGCGGACCGAAAATTCAGGAAATTCTTTCTTCGGAGCTTGCTCTAGAACTTAATGAAATTACAATGGATTCAGATTCTTCTTATATCCTCACAAACAAAACGAAAGGAGATGGATGATGGAACTGGAATATGATCTTATTATAGTCGGCGGCGGCTCTGCCGGATTAGCTGCTGCCAAGACTGCCAAAGAAAACGGTATTTCCAAAATACTAATTCTGGAAAGAGAAAAAGAACTGGGTGGAATTCTGAGACAGTGCATTCATAACGGCTTTGGAATACATAAGTTCAAAAAAGAACTTACTGGCCCTGAATATGCTCAGGAATATATAAATGAAATAAATCGTCTCGGAATTAATTATAAAATAGACGCTACAGTGGTTTCTATAGAGACCAGTCCTGATGAACGCAGCAGTAAATTTATTTATGTGGTTTCCGAAGAAGGATACCATGTCTATGAAACAAAGGCTGTAATACTTGCTATGGGATGTTATGAACGTACAAGGGGAGGAATTGCCATTCCCGGAGATCGTCCGTCAGGTGTATTTACTGCGGGACAGGCTCAGACTTTTATAAATATGAGCGGATATATGGTAGGAAAGGAAATTGTTATTCTGGGCTCTGGCGACATAGGACTTATTATGGCAAGAAGACTCACGCTAGAAGGTGCTTCAGTAAAAGCCGTTGTTGAGTTAATGCCGTATTCAAACGGTCTAAACAGAAATATAGTACAGTGTCTTGAAGATTTTGACATCCCTTTGCTGCTTTCACATACAGTTATTAATATAAATGGCAAAAACCGTGTAGAATCGGTAGTTATAGCAAAAGTTGATGAAAACAGAAGTCCGGTTCCCGGAACAGAACAGGAAATAATCTGTGATACACTTCTTATTTCAGCAGGTCTGCTTCCTGATAATTCCTTGTCAAAAAAACTGGGAATACAAATTGACCCGAAAACAAAAGGCGCAATTGTAAATGAAAAAATGGAAACCAATATCAAAGGAATTTTTGCCTGCGGAAATGTTCTGCATGTCCATGATCTTGTGGATTATGTGAGTACTGAAGCCGAAGTAGCAGCTGCCAGTGCTGTAGAATACATTAAGAACCAATCTAAACCGGAAAACGAAAATAATGAAGTAATTGTTCATATAGAGCCGGGTTCCGGACTTATTTATACCGTTCCTCAAAATTTTAATATAAACACTGATTCAAAACTTCTGAATATATCTTTCAGAGTTAATAATGTATACAAAGACAAAAAGATCAGCGTAAAATGTCAGGATAAAGAAATAGCCCGATTTAAGCGCAGTCATCTTGTACCCAGTGAGATGGAGAAAATATCCGTTCCCACTGATTTGATAGAGTCTAATTTAATAATTTCTGTTGAAGGTGATAGTTTATGATAAAAAATCTTACATGTATTGTATGCCCCGAAGGCTGTGATCTGGAAATAGATTTAGATAATGACTATGCCGTAAAAGGCGCCAAATGCAAAAGAGGCAGTGATTACGGCAGGCAGGAGATGATCAATCCCCAAAGAATGGTTACCAGTACTGTCTATATAGAAGACGGTGTTTACAGCCGGCTTCCTGTAAAAACCAGCACTGCCATTCCGAAAGACCTTATTTATAAATGTATGGAAGAGATTAATAAAGTAAAAGTAAAATCTCCCGTGAAATTAGGGGATGTAATTATTCATAATGTGCTTAATACCGGCGTTGACATTGTGGCATGCCGGGATATGTAAATGAAATATATATAATAAAGCCTTTCGTTAAAACAGTAACAATGAAAGGCTTTTTTTGGTGAATTTTACATAATATGCAGAAAGGTGCTATAATACTACAAAAATATTTATTTTAAATGGAGATGATTTTTATCAGTTTATTTAATTATATACTCAAGCCTGTTTCAAAGTGTGCCTTTCCAGTTAACGGAAACGGCAGAAAAAGTATATGCTGGTTTTGGCTTACAGACAGCAACTATTACATCGAACTGGGGAATACCAGACTTTTTGAACTTTCTCCTGAATTAACAGCAAAATATAAACTTGAATCTTCTTTTGATGACTATTATTATATCAGGCAGCTAGAGGATCTGTTTGACATTCTTCCGGTTATTTCTAATCCAATCCCTGAGGATTTATATGCTTATATTAATAATGAAGAAAAGTACAAAAAACTCATGAACAGCTTTAATGGCTGGATTGATAAGAAAGAAGTTTATTCAGATGAAGAAAATAATATCTATGACAACATCACCAGTCTTTTATCCTGCGGCTATCTTGACACAGGTTATTTAAGCCCTAAATGTAACTGTTCTTTTTATCATGTAGGTGACCAGATGATTATCCATTATGACTTTGAAGATTTTGATGATGAAAGTAACCCTGTATGGACAGCAAAGTCTGGTAAATTTACACTGTTATATAAAGATTTCCTCATAGAAATCGAAGACCTTTTAGACAGATTCTTTTTTGATATGAAAAAACAAATATCGAATGCCGCACAGGAATTAAAAGATGAGAATTTTTATGAAACTTTTGTCCAAAGAGATAAAAATATAAAACCCGGAGTTGACTATCTCTTTGAAGAACAGGAAAACAGAAAAACTTTTTTTTATTCTGTATTAAAATCACTAAATAGCAATTCATGTAAAAAAATAAACTGGGATATCACCAGAAAAAATATAGAATTTATCATCTCTGTTTTTGAAAAAGCATAAAAATAAGCCGGATTTCATAAACCCGGCATTTTTTTATTTCAAATTACTGATAAAATCTTCTTCTTCCCATATTCCAGAATATGCAGTAATAATTTTTCTGTTTTTATCCAGAACTATATTAGTAGGAACTGTCTGAACTCCTGTTCCCTCTAGTACCTTCCCGCTGTAGTCATAATAAACAGGGAAAGTATATTTGTTATAATCGATATACCCTTTTACTTTTGCTTCCGAAGAATTTTCCCTTATGAATACTACTGCTACATTATACTTAGTTTTATTCTTTTCATAAAACTTGGCAAGCTGTCCCATTTCCCACTGACATGCCGGACACCATTCAGCTGCTACTACTATTAATGTCTTCTTGTTTTTATCAAAAACTTTTGTACTTAGTTCCTTTGTACCATCTAATTTTTCCAGAACAAATTCGGGAAAAGTTTCACCTTTTGCAAGATTCACCTTAAAATCCACAGGATCTGCGGAAAACGCAAAACTGCATATAAATATCATTAATAATAACAAATACTTTTTCATTTTTTCTCCTAATATATTTTATTTTTTACAAATAAATAACGGATAATAAAACTCTCTATACTAATTTTCCACTGTGGTAAAACCTTCTGCTTCTTTTGCCAGTCCAAACCAGTAATTAGCTTTAGCTTTATTTTTGTGACGCATATAGTAAACACCAAGATTAGAGAATGCCACAGGATATCCTCTTGATGCAGCAATCAGATTCAGACTTCTCATCTCTTCGGAACCTTCTTTGTAATATGTGCTTAAATTTATCATTGAAGCATAATCTCCCTGTTTTGAAAGATTTTCGTAGACTTTTTTAGATATGTCATTTCTTCCAAGTGCTTCTATATCTATATTCTTAGTATTTCCTGATTCTTTTTGAAGCTTTTTCTCCTTTTGCAAATCCGCTACTGTATATGCATAGTTATAACCTGAGGGTATTGATCCCAGCTTATAGCCTGCTTCAAAGTATTTCTTTGCTTTTTCCAGATCTCCCTGATCTCTGTAAAGCATTCCGAGATAATAAATAGCATCTATATCTTTCAGATCTACTGCTTTTTTATAGTTTTCCTCTGCTTTTTTAAATAATTTCAGATGTCTGTAGATATACCCTTTATAGGCATAAATAAGACTTTCATTATAGCTTCCGTCTTCAAGATACGAAAGAGCTTTTTCAAAATTCTGGTTATTTACCTCGTAAAATGCCATTTCAAAAGTTCCCAGATAGTATTTATCTTTGCTGTACAATTCATTAAATATCGCAGCGGCTTCCCCTTCCTTATCTTCATTTTGAAGTATTTTGGCCTTTGCATATAAGGCCGGAGGATATTTTTCCGCTACAAATTCTTTTAGTATATCATATGCTTTTCCATAATTGGAAAATTTTTCCAGTATGAGTTTTCCCATCTCTTTTTTCTCGTCAGATGTTATTGTACCGCTTTTATATTTTTTCCCAAATGTTTCTATTTTATTTATACTGTTTTTATTTGTCTTTAAGTATTCATACGCATAAAGTGAGAACATATCGCCTTTTTCACGGCCTTTTTCGTAGTAATTCATTGCTGTGCTGTAATCAAGGTCTTCTTCATACAAAGTCCCCAGTGAATAATATGCATTGTATTCTCCCTGTTTCACGGCTTCTTCGAAAAGTTTTTTTGCTTTGTCCTCATCGTTATTTGCACTGATTAAAATCGAAGCGTAATAATATTCAGCTCTTCCGTCAGATTTTTTAAAGTGTTTTTCCAAAAAATCCAGGGCAGAATAACCGTAATAATACGTTACTACCCCATAAACCTCCAGATTACCTTTTCTAGCTGCTGCACTAAAATCTGCCATTCCGTCTTTATTATCAAAAATTTTTATTATTCCCTCTTCCAGTTCCTTATATCCTTTGCTGTTACTCCCCGAAAATTTGCATGAATTCAAGGATAATAACAATAAAAATAATATAACCAGACATCTTCTCATAAGCTATCATCCAATCTAATAATTTATTTTATATCTGACCCCACTTTCACTTGCTCATCAATTACTATAAGTTTTAATCTTTTCTTTTCTTCTGTAGTTAAAAGCATTCCTTGAGACAGTTCTCCCCTTAATTCTACAGGGGCCAAATTCGTGACAGCTAAAACTTTTTTCCCTATTAATTCCTCCGGTTCCGGATAATATTTTGCAATTCCCGAGATGATTTGCCTTTTTTCTGTTCCTGTATTTACGATAAATTTCAGAAGCCTGTCAGCTCCTTCTATTCTATTTGCAGCTAATATTTCCACTACCTTTATCTGAACCTTTGAAAAATCTTCTATTCCTATAGGATTTTCCACAGCCAGATTCTTATTAAACAATTCTTCTTCTGCTTTTTTCTCCGGTTCTGCTTCTATTCTCGGGAAAATCGGTGTTGCTTCTCCCAATACGTTATTTACAGGGTAAACTCCCCACTGCTTGATATTATCAAGTTTGATATTCTCTATATTCTCGTTTATCCCAAGCTGACTCCACATTTTCTGTGCTGTTTCAGGCATAAACGGCGAAATAAGAACAGCAATTTTGTACAAAGACTCTACAAGGTTATACATAACTGTAGACAGTCTATTTCTGTCTGCCGGATCTTTTGCCAGTATCCACGGTGCTGTTTCATCTATATATTTATTCATTCTCGAAATAAACTTCCATATAGCTTTCAGAACTTCCGAAAACTGTACCTTTTCAAAGTAAGTATCTATATCTTTCACAGTTGTTTTCCATAAAGCATAAATTTCTTCTTCCAGTGCTGTTTCTTCTTTTTCCAGCACTACCACAGAATCAAAATATTTCTTCTGCATTCCAATGGTTCTGTTTAGAAGATTTCCCAAATCATTGGCAAGGTCTGCATTTATTCTCTGGATCATTCCTTTTTGCGAATAATCTCCGTCAAGACCAAATGTAACCTCTCTCATTAAATAATATCTAAAAGGATCAAGTCCGTATTTCTCCACTTCTTCCAGAGGATCTACCACGTTTCCTTTTGATTTTGACATTTTTTCACCTTCTACAGTCCACCATCCATGTGCTGCTACTGTATTCGGAAGAGGTATTCCCGCTGACATCAGCATAGCCGGCCAGATTATTGCATGAAATCTTAAGATGTCTTTTCCCATCAGATGCATAACTTTACCATTTATCCATACATCGTCGAACTTTTTCTCATCATCGCCGAATCCAGCTACAGTTATATAGTTCGTAAGTGCATCAAACCATACATATATTACATGTCCTTCTTCCAGTTCCAGAGGTATTCCCCAGTTAAATGTAGTTCTTGATATTGACAGATCCTGTAATCCCTGATTTATAAATGATACTACTTCATTTTTTCTGTAAGACGGAAGTATGAAATCAGGATTCTCTTCTATATATTTCAAAAGTTTATCCTGATATTTTGAAAGTTTGAAAAAGTACGAATTTTCTTTTACTTCTATAAGGTCTTTTCCGCAATGCGGACACTTATTTCCTTCAAGTACACTGTTATCAGGAACAAAAGTCTCATCTGACACACAGTAAAGTCCTTTATACTCCCCTTTATATATATCACCATTCTCATACACTTTTTTTATCATTTTCTTTACGCTTATTTTATGACGCTCCTCTGTGGTACGTATAAATTCCGTATTGGAAATGTTTAATTTTTTCCACAATGCTGTAAAATTCTCAGCCATTCTGTCTACCCATTCCTGCGGAGTAACATTATTTCTTTCAGCCGCCTCCTGAATTTTCTGCCCGTGTTCGTCCAGTCCCGTAGAAAATATTACTTCGTAATCCTTAAGTCTCATATATCTTGCAGTTACATCTGCAATTATCGTAGTATACGCGGTTCCTACGTGAGGTTTTGCGTTAGGATAGTAAATTGGTGTTGTTACATAAAACTTTTTTGACATTTAACATTCTCCTTCATCTTAATTATCTATACTCTTTCTCATAATAGTCTTTTGCTATTCTGTTAGCTTCATGCAGCTTTGACTTTATCAGCTCCATACTGGCATCTATATCTGAATCCTTTGAAAAATAAAGGGGTTCTCCTGCATAATAACAGCTCTTTGAAAAAAACTTGGGAAGCTCGAATTTATCCCATGCTTTTTGAAATATCCATTTTTTGTTTGTATATCCTCCGATAGGTATCATTGGAAGTCCGGTTTTCATAGCTATATATAACGCTCCCGACTTCGGCTCATATATGGGACCTCTCGGACCGTCTATTGCTATTCCTATGGAAAAACCGGTTTTTATCAGTTTCAGGATTTGCTTCAGACTTTTTACATTATCTTTATTTGATGAGCCCCTTACTACAAGATTATCAAATCTTGTAAGCACTTCTTCCAGTATATCCCCGTCTTTCGAAGAGCTTACCAGTGAAGATTTTTTCTCTATAAAATCTGTAGAAAGCATTGTCGGAATAATTTTTCTGTGCCAGAAAATAATTATTGCCTGTTTTTGCTTCACGGCTTCCTCAGATTGAAAAACTTTGTACTTTGTAGTTTTTATTAAAATTTTTATAAAACCGCTTAATAAAATGCCGGTTAATTTGTATTTATTCATATAAATTACACCTGTCTATTTTTAAAAAATTATAACATATATTAACTAAAGTAGCAATTTATATATTGAAATTTTCCTTGAAAAATTTTCTTATTTTATAAATAACACTTTACTGTTTTGTATTACAATTTTTTATTTTCCTCTTTAAAGTTAAAGTTATTAATGCTATAATAATTGTATGAACATTCTTAGATTTTACAGTTTTTTATTTTTAAAAATATATACATAATATGAAATTAATAATATTAAATAAATATATAAACATAAAATTCTTTATACAGGGTGATTTGCATGTTTTTAAATAAAATTTTTAAAAGGGTTTTTCCCGCTTTATATCATAAAGACTTCAGATATTTCTGGTTCGGGCAGGCGGTTTCCGTTATCGGAGGTATGATTCAGGTCACTGCATTAAGCTGGTATGTGTATAAAATAAGCGGCTCTCCTTTCTTACTCGGACTTATGGCTGTTTTCGAATACGGGCCGGTTCTTCTTTTATCCTTATTTGCAGGTGTTTTTATAGAAAAATTTCCAAAGAAAAAAATTCTTATTTTCACACAAACTTTATTTATGGTTCAGTCTCTTATGCTTGCGGTTCTCGTATGGTCAAAATCTGAAAATTACTGGTATTTTGCTGCGCTTGCAGTGGTGGCAGGAATAGGTAACAGTATTGACCAGCCTACAAGACAATCATATTTTATTGACCTTGTGGGTAAGGAAGACCTTCCTAATGCTATTTCACTGAATTCCACTACTTTTAATCTGGCAAGGATTATAGGCCCTGCAGTTTCAGGGATTATAATGAAATATATAGGAGTGGCAGAATGTTTCTTTATTAACGGTCTTAGCTTTATTCCTGTAATTTACGGAATAACACTTATTTCCGTGCCGGGATACACCAGCAAAAAAAGTTCCAGACAGATCAGTACACTCGGCAATATCAGAGCCGGAGTGAGATATATTCTCAGACACCGTATTTTGCTTTCATCATTTTTTATGATGGCTATTGTGTGTACTTTTTCCATGAATACTAACGTAACTCTTCCTGTTTTTGCCAAAGATGCTCTTATGGGTGATGAAGGAACCTATAGTTTTCTTATGTCCATGGTTGGTGTGGGATCGCTGTTCGGGGCTTTATTTATGGCAATAAAAGGGAAAGACATTACTTATAAATACTATCTTGTACTTGTAGCAATTTTTCTCGGTGTTATACAAATGCTTACACTCTTTACATCTTCCCTTACTGTTATATCAGTATTACTTATTCTTATTGGATTTTTTAACCTTTGTTTTCTAAACGGAGCCAATACAAGGATACAGCTTCATACTGAAAACCGTTACAGAAGCAGAGTTATGAGTATGTATACCATGGTTAACACAGGAAGCACTCCGATAGGTAACTCGTTTACAGGACTGGTTATGTCATTGCTTTCAGCACGGTTTGGTTTCTTTATAGACGGGCTTGTTACAGTTCTTTTAATTCTGATTATCTTTAATATTTATTACAGAAGAAATAAGGTTGATAAAAAAATATATGTTAATGTGTAATAATTAAATAAAGTAACTAATATTCCATAAAATTTGTCCTGAAATAAGGGCATTTTTTATTTAGTCATAATTCCGGTGTTCCTGCGTCTTTTTAATTTATTAATTTCTGAATTTATTTTGAGTTTGACTTTATTTATTAAATAAATTATAATTTTTTATATTAAATACAGAATTAAGATTATATGCCAAAAAGGAGAATTATTATGAATAAAACTATATTAGAAGTGCTTTTATGGGATGAACCTGTTATCAAGGATTTTTCCGCAGAAAATGCAGTTAATATTGCCAAAGCCAAGTATAAATCCACAGGATGGATGAGAGGAACATTTAATTCTGTTTACCTTATACATTACACTATCTATAATCCCCAGAAACTTCACGAAGCACGTTCTACTTTTACGGGATATACAATATTTGAAGGGATAATTAACGGTAAAGCCGGTTCCATAACATTTCTGGAAACAGGAGAACACAGTGAAAACGGTCTTATCTCCAGAATGATTATCAAACCTGATGCTGCCACAAATGACTTTATCGGGCTTGAAGGCAGCAGTAAATATACATTTGAAAACGGACAGATTATTTTACTCACTGAATTTTAAAATGTACTTATGTCAATAATGTGGACACATTTATCTTGTCTATTATGAAATTTTTTTCAAATATTCTTTAGGAGATA
>NZ_JAMZGM010000082.1 GCF_024158605.1 Sebaldella sp. S0638
ATTATTTATAAGGAAACCATTAACATTAAGCTAAAATTTTTTGGTCTTGTGGACGGTGGTTATGATGGTGGAAGTGGCGGGAATTGAACCCGCGTCCAAAGTAAAAGCCGACTACCGTCTTCTACAGGTTTAGTCTATTTATCATTTTTAACATTGTGATATTAAACAAACAAAAGTCACAAGGCGAGTCTATAAAATTTCCTCTCTCATTATAGACATCTAAGAGAGTAAGCCGTTAAGAATGACACCACTAATAAGAGCAACAGCACCTCTAGTTAGGGTGAGCCGCCTTATTAGGCAGCTAATGCGTAATTATCGTTTCCGATTAATTTTAAGTTGGATTTTAAAGCTCCCGCTTACCTGCTGACAGTAACCTTTTTACCCTGTCGAAACCTTGACACTCCCAAGTAACCCATATTATACTACATTTTCTTATTTTTTTCATTATTTTTTTTACTTTTTCCCTGAAAAACTTTATATTCCTGTTATAAATAGCCATTTCTCCGTTATAAACACTATAAAGAAACGATATTTTACAGTAACTCATATACAACGATAAAACACCCAGAATCATAAGAATTAATTTGACAAACATGAGTTTTTCTGTAATAATTTTATATTATATACCAGAAGGTGATTTTATGAAGACAGATTTAAGAGTTTTAGCATATAATTATATAAAAGATAAAATATTAAATAATGAATATACCTCGAATCAGATAATCAGCGAAAAAATGATATCTGATGAACTTTCCATCAGCAAAACGCCTGTTAAAGAAGCATTTTTGTATTTGGAAAGCGAGAATTTCGTAGTGATTAATCCCAGAAAATCTGTTTCTGTCCGGGAAGTAGATCTGAAATTAATAAAAGATATTTTTCAGGTTCGTGTCAGAATCGAGCCGTTAATTGTGGAACTTACCATAAATTCCATGAATAAAGAAAAGCTTACAAAATCTCTTTTGGATTTCAAAAAAAAATTCACGAAAATGTCTGGTATGAAAAATGTTGATAATAACGAATTTGATAAACTCTATGACAATTACAGATATTTTTTCGCAGATAACTGCGGCAATCTTTTCTTCTCTGAGCAGATGAACCTTGTTTATGATCATCTTCATCGTATAAGAAAAGTATTGTACGGAAATGCCGCAAGAAGGCTGGAAGCTCTGGAAGAACATATTTACATAATTAATTGTATCCTTGATAACAGCACTATTGAGTTCGTAAAAGAACTCTGCGAGAAGCATATAGAAGAGGCTCAGATGGATTTTTTCAAAAATCTTGATAATCTGAATATCTAAATTTATACAGATATTACAGTTTCAAAAATAATATCTGTTTTTTATTATTTTTTATTTTTGAAAGAAAAATATATTTATAGAAAAATTTTCACAAAATCATATGAATTACAGGCATTTACATACTGTCAGATTTTCCGTCCGAAAATTTTTCAATTTTTTTTCCAAAATGTAACATTTTTAATTGACAATTGCTGAAAATCAGATATAATTTATATATATGTTGAAAAATAATTCATCAAATAAAAAATAATTTATCAAATAAAATATATAAATATATAAAATTAATCATATTCGCATTAATGTTTAGTTTTATATATTTAAAATTTTTTCAATATAAATCAATAACGGGAGATGGTGTAAAGAGATATGTATAAAATAGTTGAAAAAAGAATATTGGCTCCTTCGATATTCCTTATGAATATTGAGGCTCCGAGAGTTGCCCAGTCAGCAGAACCTGGTGAGTTTATCATACTTATAGCAGATGAGAAAGGCGAGAGAATTCCGCTTACCATCTGTGACTACGACAGAGAAAAAGGGCTTGTTACTATCGTAATTCAGACTATCGGAAATTCTACAAAAGAATTATTCAATTATGAAGAGGGAGATTATTTCCATGATTTTGTAGGCCCTCTTGGTAATCCTTCTGACTTTATTCATGAAAATATAGATGAGCTGAAAAAGAAAAATATTCTTTTTGTTGCAGGAGGACTTGGTACTGCTCCTGTTTACCCGCAGGTAAAATGGCTTCATGAAAAAGGGGTAAATGTAGATGTAATAATTGGTGCCAAGAATAAAGAAGCAGTTATTATGGAAGAAGAGATGAAAAAAGTAGCAAGAGATGTTTATATTGCCACTGATGATGGTTCATACGGACATAAAGGGCTTGTTACAGATGTTTTGAGAGACCTTGTTCAGGTACAGGGAAAGAAATATGACGAAGTTGTAGCTATCGGACCTATGATTATGATGAAGTTCGTATCGCTCCTGACTAAAGAGCTTGATATACCTACTGTAGTAAGCTTAAACCCTATAATGGTAGATGGTACTGGTATGTGCGGTGCCTGCCGTGTTACTGTAGGCGGAGAAGTAAAATTCGCATGTGTTGACGGTCCTGAGTTTGATGCGCACAAAGTTAATTTTGATGAAGCATTAAGAAGACAAACTATGTATAAGACTGTAGAAGGAAGAATACAGCTGAAACAGGAAGAAAAAGGGACACACCACAGAGAAGGCTGCGGATGTGACTCTATGAAAATAGATGTACCATTTGATAAAAAGAAAAAAACAGAAGATATTATTCAGCCTGCTGAGCAGAGAGTAAAGAATTTTGACGAAGTAAGTCTGGGATATACAAAAGAACTGGCGATGCAGGAAGCTACAAGATGTCTGAACTGTAAAAATCCACGTTGTGTGGATAACTGTCCGGTAAACGTTCAGATTCCACAGTTTATTATGGAAGTAAAAGCCGGGAATTTTGAAAAAGCAGCGGAAATTATTCTTGAAACAAATGCACTTCCTGCTGTCTGCGGAAGAGTATGCCCACAGGAAGACCAGTGTGAAGGAAGCTGTGTCGTAGGAATTAAGAATGAGCCTGTCGGTATAGGAAGACTTGAAAGATTTGTTGCTGATTATGTAAGAGAAAATAATATTACTTTCCCTTCTAAAATAGTTAAAAACGGTAAGAAAGTTGCTATTATAGGAAGCGGACCTTCTGGTATAGCATGTGCAGGAGACCTTGCCAAAAGCGGTTATGATGTTACTGTTTTTGAAGCTCTTCATGAGCCTGGCGGAGTTCTTGTATATGGAATTCCTGAATTCAGACTTCCTAAAGAACAGGTAGTAAAACCTGAAATACAAGGTGTTATGGATCTTGGAGTTAAGATAGAAACTGACGTTGTTATAGGAAAAACACTTACTATAGATGATATGCTCGGGAAAGAAGGCTTTGAAGCTGTTTATATAGCTTCCGGGGCAGGACTTCCGAATTTTATGCACATAAAAGGAGAGAATTCAAACGGAGTTCTTTCTGCAAACGAGCTGCTTACAAGAAGTAATCTGATGAAGGCTTTCGACGAAAGTTACAAAACACCTATAAAGATTGGTAAAAAAGTTGCTGTTGTCGGTGCAGGAAACGTTGCTATGGATGCTGCGAGAACTGCATTAAGACTTGGTTCTGAAGTATATATCGTATACAGAAGATCTGAAGAAGAGTGTCCTGCAAGAGCAGAAGAATTAGAACATGCTAAAGAAGAAGGAATCAAATTTTTATTCCTGAATAACCCTGTGGAAATTCTTGCTGATGAATCAGGATGGGTAAATGGAATGAAATGTATAAAAATGGAACTTGGTGAACCTGATGACAGCGGAAGAAGAAGACCTGTAGAAGTTCCGGGTTCTGAATTTATCCTTGATGTAGATACTGTTATAATGTCAATAGGTACTTCACCTAATCCGCTTATCTCACGTACTACACCGGGACTAGAACTGAACAGATGGAAATGTATTGTTGCAGACGAAGAGACTGGTAAGACTACTAAAGAGAGAGTTTATGCAGGCGGAGATGCAGTTACCGGAGCAGCTACAGTTATCCTTGCAATGGGTGCCGGAAAGAAAGCTGCTAAAGCTATTGATGAATTTTTACAACAAAACTAGTTTATAATATTATAAATCCCTGAATATAAAATTTCGGGGATTTTTTACTTATATTTTTTTCAACAGAAAAATATTTTGATTAACAAAACAAAAATACCGATTTATTAAAACACAGGCGTATTTTCTAATAAAATTCTTCTCTAAATAATTAATTTTTTTCTTGACTTTTTATTTTACATGATATATAATTATTTTGTTAATCAAAATATTTGACTTTAATACACGTAAAAGTTTCTTTTTACTCCACAAAAGTCTTCGTATGAAGGCTTTTTTATTGTACTTTCAAAAATTTTTGCTTTCAATTATAAAAAACCACCTAAAAAATGTCAATAAAAATATTGAAAAGACAGACTATATATAAATAAAATATTTTATTCGCTTAATTAAATTGAAAAAGTAAAAATTATCCTGTATAATCTATTTGAACAACTTTTTATTTTAGAAACGGAGAATCAGGAAATGAAGACAAAGGCTTATGATTACCTGAAAGAGATGATTATAAACAACAGAATACCAACAAGCGAGAATCTTAACGAAAGAACTATCGCAAAAGAATTGAATATCAGCACTACACCTGTAAAAGAAGCCCTGCTCCGTCTGGAACTGGAGAATCACATACAGATTTTCCCCAGAAGGGGTATTTATATAAAAGAGGTAAACCTGAAACTTATCAAAGATGTCTTTCAGGCCCGTATGAAACTCGAACCTGTCTTGATTGAACTAACAGTACAATCCATGGAGAAAAAACTTCTTTTGAAAAATCTGTTGAATTTGAAAAAGGATTTTACTGATATTTCAAAGGTAAAAAATCTTGATGTTGATATTTTTGATAAAGTTTATGAATCTTTCAGATACTTTTTCACCAATAACTGTAATAATCTCTATCTTACAAAGCAAATGAACGTAGTATATGACCATCTTCACAGAATAAGAAGATCCCTTTATAAGGAAGACCACAGAAGGCTTGAAGGGATAGGAGAAAGCATCGAAATAATAGATTCTGTAATAAACGAATCGCCAATGGAAACTACAAGAAATCTTTCCGTGAAACACATTGAAAATGCACAGAGTGATTTCTTTGCCAATCTCGATAACCTGAAAATTTAAGATTTTAAATCATATAAATTTTTACACAAAAAAACTGCCTGAAATATTTTCTTTTTTAGAAATGGCTATTTTATTTCATGGCAGTTTTTGTTTTTGTTGCTTATTTAAGATATATAATATTATACAGTAAAGTTATATTGTATTTTCTTTTCTGTTTTTACTGTTATCTTACCGTTTTTAATTACATAAAGTCTTTCAGGAATGTCTATAATTGCATCTTTTACTTTTTTAGTATCCAGTAAAACCATATCTGCATTTTTTCCTGCTTCAAGACCATATTCTGTCAGCCCTATAGCTTTGGCAGGATTTACAGTTATCATAGGAAGCACAGTTTCTATGTCATCTGCTCCTCCAAGATGTCCTACCGGTATTGCAAGCATTGCAGTCTGCATTAAGTCACCGTTTCCGTATGGTGTAAAAGCGTTTCTGATGTTATTAGTGCTGATACATACATTTACTCCGCCGTCTCTCAATGCTCTTATAGGTGTAATTCCACGTCTTACATTATATTCGTCGTTTCTTCCCCCAAGATGTAAATCTGTAGCCGGGAGACTCATAACGTTTATTTGTGCTTTTCTCATCAGCTCAATAATCGGCATTAATCTTTCTCTGCCTATAGCCCCGAGACTTGTTAAGTGACCTACTGACACTCTTCCCTCATAACCTTCTTTTATTGTTTTCTCACACAGATATTCTATTGTCATTCCTTCAGGCCCGTCTTTGAAATCCTGATGAAAATCAAGCGGTTTGTTATATTTTTTTGCAATTTCGAAAACAAGATCAATATGTTCATTAGCCGGAGCATCGTTATAAGGAATTCCTCCCACAGCATCTGCCCCCATTTCCATTGCTTCATACATCATTTTTTCAGTTCCCGGAGTTTTGAATATACCTTCCTGCGGGAATGCCACTACCTGTATATCAACTACATTTTTGAACTTTTCTTTTAGTTTCAAGATTGTTTCAAATCCTGTGAATCCCTGACTTGGATCAAATTCCGAATGAGTTCTTATATTTGTAATACCATGCTGTATTAACATCATCAAAACTTTAGTTGCTCTTTCTTCCACATCTTCTTTTGTAAAAGTAGGCTTCAATTCAGCTGTTACTTTTATTGCTTCTGCAAGAGTTCCTGATCTGTTAGGAAGTCTGTCAGCTATTAATGCTTTATCCATGTGGATGTGACTTTCTACAAGTCCGGGTATAAGTACTCTTCCGTCTGCATCTATCTCTTCATTAGCTTTTTCAGCTATATTTTCTTCTATCTTTATTATTTTCCCGTCTTTTATTGCTACGTCTTTTAAGTTTTCCTTGTCTGAAATTCTGGCATTTCTAATTATTATATCCATAATTTTCCTCCTTAGATTTATTATATATCATTTTCCTGATTATACAAAGTAAGAGATTACAAGTAGTATTCCAAGACAACCAAGAATCCATTTTGAGTTACCTTTAACCACGTCTATAATAGGTATTCTGAATCCTGACGATAAAGCCTGCATTGTTATATTTACGAAACTCATCTGGCTTCCAAGACCTACTCCTATTGCTACAAATCCAAGTTCCACAGGTGAGAAACCAAGCGAAACTGCTATTGGTATTACCAGAGTCAGTATAGAACCGACATATGCCCCTGCCGGTACCCCTACGAGGAATCCTGCAAGTACGGCAACAGGTACTACGAGACTTCTTGGTGCTATTTCCGCCACACTTACAATCGCTGCAAATGCTCCTGTTTCTCCTATTATATTAATGAAAGTAAGGAATATTCCCACGCTGAACAATCTTACAAGTATGTAATTTGATCCTTCTACCATTGAGCTTGATGATTCTCCCAGAGATAATTTAGTACACAGAGCTATTAATACAACTGTAACTATTGAGTAAACAAGCGGTGATATCAGCGGCATACCTACCAGTTTATTTACAAACGGTCCGAAAATAACCGCGAATAAAAGGAAAATTGTAGGTATTGTCATTATAAACAGTTCTTTGTTAGTTTTTGTTGCAAATTCATCTTCATGATCTTCTTTAAAAATTACTTTTCTTTTTCTTGCTCCGTAGTATCCAAGAGCAATAGCTAATATTGTAAATACTAAAGCAAATATTTTCATCATTGAAACATATTCTGCCACAGGTATATTACTTAGTTTAGAAACTATACTTGATTCAAGTGATGCAGGTGATGTAGTAAAACAAACCGCTGCTGCTATAGACATTGCCGCTATTAGTTCCGGTATAGCTCCCACTGCTGCAAATGCAAGAGGTGCAATAACCATGGCACTTCCTCCGCCGATTCCAGACATATATGTTGCTGCTGCCTGTAATATAACTATAAATGCCGCCAGATATTCTACTTTCCCTTTTATTCCTCTTTTTACAAGCGATAATGCAGATGTATATCCCCCTGACTTAAATACTGCCATTGCCAGAGCTGAATTTATAATTGGTACTGTAATTGTAAGCATTGCCGGTATTGATTTTAACAAAATTCCGTTTGCATCTCCCAGTGAAATTCTTCCTATTACCATTGCTAAAGCTCCGCCTACGAATCCTGCTACCAGCATGTCGAATTTTTTGTACAGCATAAATATTATTATTATTAATGGTATTACAGTTAATACAGCCATAAAACCTTCCGGCTTCTGTATTACTTTCTCCGCCTCTTCGGCAAATGTTATTCCTGATAAAAATAACATTGAAAACATGACTTTTAAAATCAAAGAATTTTTCTTAAACATTTTTTTCCTCCTGTCAGGAGCTCATTCTCCTGTAAACTAATTTATTTATATATTAATTACCTGTTATTACCGTTCCTGTCAAACCGTTAATCCCGTCTTTTGCCTTTTCCAATGATGTGATAAGTGCCTTCTTATCAGGATTACCCTTTATGAATTTTATTGCGGCTTCTACCTTAGGAAGCATTGACCCCGGAGCAAAATGCCCTTCTTTTATATATTGTTCAGCTTCGCTTACAGATATTTCATCAAGCCATTTTTGATCAGGTTTTCCGAAATTAACAGCAACTTTTTCTACCCCTGTAAGTATTATCAAATAGTCGGCTTTCAAAAGTTCCGCCAGTTTCTCACTTGCAAAATCTTTATCTATAACAGCCGGAACTCCTGTCAGCTGATTTCCGTTCTCGATTACCGGAATTCCTCCGCCTCCTACTGTTATTACCACATGTTCTTTTTCTACCAGATCTTTTATTATCTCAGCTTCTACGATTTTTTCAGGCATTGGAGAAGGTACTACCCTTCTGTAACCTCTTCCTGAATCCTCAGCCATTACATATCCTTTTTCTTTTGCGATTCTCTCAGCTTCTTCTTTTGTGTAAAATATTCCTACAGGTTTTGTCGGGTTTTCAAAAGCTTTGTCATTTTTATCCACGACTACCTGAGTAATTATGCTCGCAACAGATTTCCCTATATTTCTGTTTCTAAGTTCCTCTCTTACAGCACTTTGCAGATGACAACCTATATATCCCTGACTCATTGCACCGCACTCCGGAAAATCAATATCAGGAATCTTCTCATCAATTTCTGCTGCTTTTCCAAGTGCTGTGTTTATCATCCCTACCTGCGGTCCGTTTCCATGTGTAAGTATTACCTGATTACCTTCTTCAATCAGATCAACTATAGGTTTAGCAGTTTTCTTTACAGCTTCAAGCTGTTCTTTCGGTGTATCGCCAAAGGCATTTCCTCCCAAAGCTATAACTATTTTCTTTGACATTTTTATCTGTCCTCCTGTTTCATTTTCTACACTGTTTTCAAAACTGCCGTGGTGTATAATAATATTCCCATGAGAGTGTCTACTCCTGAAGTATGTCCGTTTTTTATAAGATTTTCATAACTTTTATACAGTGCTTTTTTCTCTTCTTCGCTATTTATATTATCAAAAAGTAGTTTCTTGCAAAATTCCGTTATATTCAGACTGAAGCAGGAATGAGACCCGTAATACAAATATTCTGCTGAAATATCTGTAGTTTTCATATATATATCCTGCATCAGTTCTTTTTTTAGTTTCTCTGTTTTTTTATGGTTTAAAAAATTCATTGCTGCCATCATTCCTACTATGAAATCATCGCCGCCCGGTGTAAGTCCTTCTCCTCTGCCCAAAAAGTAGTTATAATTCTTTATTTCTGTTTTTCCCGCTTCTACATCTTTTCTTATATTATTTATCTTTACCAATACTTCTTCGTTTAAGGTACTGTTTTCCACATCGGTGATTACCTTTACAAACTCTCTGTTTCCTATCCCAAAACCATTTTTATAATTATTTCCCAAAAAATAATTCAGAATTTCTTTTATATTTTTCTCTGCATTTTTCTTATCTGCTTTAGCCGGCAAAATCTTATTGCCATACATTTTACCCCGTAAATTCAGCTTCAAATCCATATCTTTAAATAATAAGAATTTTTCCGTACTGTTAAAAGTTATTTCTTCTCCGTCTTCTATATTTGCTATTATCTTTTTTATGGTGTGTTCCGGAACCTGTATTCCGAACGGAGACATAACTGTACGGTTACAGCTTATATTAACAAGCCTTTCGCCGAATTTCAAATTAATACTTGTTTCAAATTCACTGTGTAATTTTCCTTTCTCTTCCTTTTCAAAAATCAATAATATATTTTCTGAATAGGAATCCGAAAACACAGCTCTCATTTTAGCTCACTCCGTACTTTTTAGCCAGTGCTTCAAGTGCTTTAGTAAAACATTCAAGTGGAACTCTTACTGTTCCTGCACCTATTTGTCCGATTCCTGCTTTTTTATGTGCTATCCCTGTGTTGATAACCGGAGTAATTCCTGTTTCCACTACCTTACGTACATCTATTCCAAGACATGTTCCCTGAAAATCCCATGTTGGTATTGCATAATTAGAATTATTCGCTATACATATTTCTCTCATTTCTTCACTAATGCTAAGGGCATCTTCAAAACCGCCTGCACCAATGAATCTTGTTACCCCCGGAGAAGCTACCATTGCCATTCCTCCTACACCGAATGTCTCTGTAATTGCGCTGTCTCCCATATCAGGATTTGCATCTTCCTGTGAGTATCCTGTAAAAAACAGTCCTTCCGGTGTATTTACCGGTGCTGTAAACCATTCTTCACCAAGTCCGCTTACTCTGATTCCGAACTGATCTCCGTTTCTTGTCATTGCTGTAACTATGCTTCCTTCTTCTATTACTCTGGAAGAATCCATTATTACTTTACATGTAGCCATCATTATATTCAGGAAGAACTGGTCTGTATCTGCAAGAAATACTGTTACTTCTTCAAGTTCAGCCGGTGTTATGTCAGCTTTTAGAAGAGAAGGCATAATATCTTTCAGGAATAAAGCCGAAGCTGCTATATTTCTCTGGTGAAATTCATCTCCCATTGTCAGCGCTTTTGCTACTATAACATTTATATTTAATCCGCCTTCTATTTTCTGTAATGCTTTTGAAAGAGCAGGACCTAGCACATCTTTCATCCATTTTAATCTGTTTACCACTTCACTGCTGTAAGCCCCGAAACGAAGAACTTTTCCAATTCCTTCATTCATTGTACAGTATGCTTTTTTTCCGTCTGTATTATTTTTTACTACAAGCATAGGCATGTTTCCTGTAGTTATACCTCCCATAGGACCTACTGCATCTACACTGTGACATGGTATAAATTTTACTCCGCCTTCTGAAAGAAGTTTTCTTGCTCCTTCTTCTGTTGTTTCCCAGCCTTCGAATAATACCGCCCCTACACAAGAACCTTTCATAGGGTCTGTCATATCTTCCCATTTCATAGGAGGGCCTGCATGGAGTATAACTCTTTCATTTAATTCCTGTATTACTTCTTTTCCAGGTTTTACATCAATTAAAAACGGCTGTGCTTCTGTGATTTTCTGTATCACTGCTTCGTTTGCCTCATCTATTGTTTTATAGTTCATTTTATATCCTCCTCTGTTTTATTTGAGCTTCTTCAATATTTCTGCAAGTCTTTTGTCTCCGCCGGCAATTGGCGCCCAGTTATACTGAATTACTTTTGCATCATATTTTTTTACTGTCTCTGCAAATTTTCCAAGACCTATATTGATAATCACTGGTTCTGTGTTTATAAGGTCTGACTTTGCTTCTGTGTTATTTTTTTCTGCATCTGTATTATTAGTTTCATTTTTTTCAAGTGATTTAATTATTTCCACAGCCATTCTTGTTGCCTGTGCATTACTTTCACATACTATTGCACCGCTGTCTTTAAGCTTTTTATATTGCTCGCTGTATTTTTGCGGATCGTTTTCAGTACCTGTTATAGAAGCAATAAATACTATTTTTTTATAAGCAGAATCTTCTTTTATCTCTTTTATTACCGGAGCAAATACCCCTGCCATGTCCTCATGACCGCCGTAACCAATTACATTATCCAGTAAGATAACTGCTGTTTCAGGCCTTTTTGCCATTTCATATACCATATCCACTCTTATGCTTGGATCTATCATTGGATGCGGTCTTCCTTTTGTATAAAAGTCATCTCCAAGATCTATTATTTCATGACCGTTATAGTGCAGCATCATTCCTTTATCATGTGATCCGCTGTCCTCTATTCCATAATGGTCTCTTATTATCATTCCTGTTTCCGCAGCTAATGTTCCCCCGCAGTAAAGTCCTTTTATTGCTCTCTGTTCTTTATTTTCTGTAATATCTTTTACTTCTTTTATATCTTTTCTGATATTTTTTTCTGATATTTTATATTTTTCTGCAATTTCCACTGTTTTCAATGCTGTATCTTCAAGAGTATGAGTATAGAAAACATTATCATGATTTTCTCTTTTTTTATCTCCTAAAAAATTTGCTACTACTGGTTTTCCAAGAGTTTTAAATGTTTCTATTACTTTATCCCTTACTTCCGGTGCAGGTGGTTTTGATATAAACACTATTACATCTGTATCGTCATCTGATGCCAGCAGCTTCAGTGCTTCTATTGCTGTTATTGCTTCTATCTGTGCAGATAAGTCTCTTCCGCCTGTTCCTATTGCCTGAGTTATCCCGTAACCCTTTCTTGAAATTATAGTAGATATTTCCTGTATTCCTGTTCCTGATGCTCCTACAATTCCGATATTTCCTTTGTCTATTACATTAGCAAATGCCAGCGGCAGTCCGCCTATTATTCCTGTTCCGCAGTCCGGCCCCATTACAAGCAGTCCTTTTGCTCTGGCTTCTTCCTTTATTCTCTTTTCATCTTCTATAGAAACATTGTCGCTGAATAAAAATACATTTAATCCTTTTTCAAGTGCTCTTGATGTCTCATCGGCAGCATACTCTCCCGGTATAGAAATTATTGCCAGATTCGCATCAGGAAGTTTTCTTAACGCTGAATCCCATGTTCTTGCCACAGGAATTTTTTTCCCTTTTGACTTAGATGATTGATTTTTTAGAAATGATTCTATATTTTCCAATATTCCGTCTATTTCCCCCTCATCTTCTGTATCTATTACGATACAGATATCATTAGGAGTGGCTGCCTCTAATTCCTCAGTGTACAAACCCGAATTGGCGAAAATTTCTTTATTAGCCGGAGTTCCCATCATAACAGAAATTTTCTCTATACCTTCTTCAGCAGAAAGCTCTTTTGTGAGAAGCATTAAATTCACTGAATCCTGATATGAGTTCTTTTTAATTATCGTGTACAGCATTTTCCAAACTCTCCTTTTCTAATGTTTTGTCTAACTTACATCCAAAATAACCAGTGACTTCCAATGTCAAAACATTTGTATCTCACTATTTATTCATATGACAAAATGTAAGTAAGCAAGGTATTAATTATTTCATTAATTAAAACTCAGATAAAATAATGAGTTTCAATTTTGTAAGTTTAAAAAAATTTATATAAAAATATCTTTATAAAATTTTTGATTTGCATTTTTCAAATATATTTGTCTAATATATAAATACAATATAATATTTCAATAGTCAATATTATTTGTAAAATACTACTCATATTTTGTACATTGTGAAATATCACAAAAGTTTTTTTGATTGACAAAAAGTCAATAATTTTTGATAATATAACATATCAAAGATGGAGAGATTTAATTATGAAAAATAGTTTAAAAGAAGAGATTTTTGAAAACCTAAAAATGAAAATTATAAATAATGAACTTAAACCAAATGAAAAAATAAATGAACGTGCTATAGCGAATTCACTGAATATAAGCACTACTCCTGTAAAGGAAGCCTTATTTTACCTTGAGTATTTCGGGTTTATAAGTATAAAACCCAGAAAGGGTGTTTTTGTCAATGAAGTAAATCTAAAGACAATAAAAGATACCTTCCAGATAAGGCTGAAACTGGAGCCTATCATTATTGACCTTACAGCAAAAATAAAAACAAAAAGCTTTCTTGAAAAAACACTCCTGCCTCTAAAGAATAAATTTACAGAGCTGCTGGAACTTGATGAAATAAATGATATACTTTTTCATAAATATAATGATGAATTCCATCATTTTTTCACTGATAACTGCGGTAATCAGTTCTTTTACAATCAGATGAATTTTGTCTACGAGAATCTTACCAGAATAAGAAAAGTTCTGCATAAGGATATTCCCAAAAGAAGAGAGACTATAAGAGAGCATATTGAGATAATTGATATTATTCTTAATGACGAATCATATGAAAAGCTTTCTGAATGCTCTGTTGGTCATATTGAAAAAGAGCAGTACGAGTTTTTTAAGAATCTGGATTCTTTTAGTCTGTAATTTTTATAATTCAAAAACCCGCATAGTTTGATTAATAAACCATGCGGGTTTCCATTTTATTTATTATCCTGATTATTTCTGCCCGTCAAATTCAATATCATGATGACTCCCGTCGCAAAAAGGCTTATGCTTTGAAGCTCCGCATCTGCAAAGTGAGTAATGCTCTTTACTGTCCAGAATATCCTCGGAGTTATTATCATCAATAAGCTTTACTCCACCAGAGATATTTATTGATCCGTTCTTTTCTATTTTTATCTTCTGTACATCACTATATTCCGTTTCCCTCTTCCCGTCTTCAAGCGAGTATGATAATGCACCTGAAGGGCATTTTTTTATTACCTCTATAAGTTTTTCCACATCCTGTGCCTGCTCCGGCGCTATCCAAGGAGTATTATTTACATTAAAAACCTCCGGAAAGCCATGTGTACACTTCCCTATATGCTTACAAAGATATCTGTCGTAAAAAACTGTTATTTTAGAACCCTTATAAGCTTTTGGACCGTGTTTCTTTTCTTCTTTTCTCTCATTATCAAATTCCACGCTTCCATGTGTCCCGTCACAGAAAGGCTTATTTTTAGAGTGTCCGCATCTACATAACGAAACCACTCTGGGTGTTTCATATTCTTCCCCTTTGTAATTCTCTATCTTTGTATCCACTGCTGAATACGGACTATACTTGGTAAAAACTACCATTCCCTTCTTCCCGTTATCTTCCATAAATGTACCTCCTAAAAAATTCTCTTTTTGTTGATACTTACAGAAGGCATTTTTAGCCTCTTGATTTTATTATATCACTTTAAAGGGTTTATTTCAGGATTTTATATTTCTAGCTCTGATAAGGTTTCGCCAGTCTTTTATCCAGGCTTCCGTTTTTTTTCAGGATTTTATTCCAGTGAATATTAAAAATTCCCAGAGATATACAGATTTTTAGAAATATCAGCATAAGACTATTAAACTTGTGTAATTTCCCCAATTCTTTAATTGTTTCTATATCGAATTTACAATTCAGGGCATACTCTCTTCCTAATGCATAAAACGGTGCAAGTTTTTTATTTAGTGCTTTTTCAGGTATAAACTTCAAAGCTTCGCTTCCGCCTGTAATGGCTGTCCCTGCGTAATCTGCATTTATTATCTCTGCAAATCTTTTCAGATACTCTGCAAGAGACTTGGAATGTATTGCTTCCGGGAAACCAGAATGAACTATAAATCCTATTTTTTTGCCTTTGGAATTATACTCTTCCACTTCTTCAAAGAATTCCTTTACCATTCCCGGCATACCATCAGTATACAGCGGAAAAATAAAAATAATTTTTTCTGCATTTTCAAATTCTTTCTTGTGAAGTTCCAGTTCTTTTTTATTTATCAAGTAAAACATTTTACTTTCTTCATTTGTTTCCGACAAAAAACCTTTTAGAAAAGAATCTGCCATTATCTTGGAGTTACTCCCTGCTCCTCTGGGAGAACCGTTAAATATTACCAGTGACATTTTTCAATTCCTCCTTTCCTTTCCCCAGCACATCAAAAATTTCAGGTTTTGAATGAAAATTCAGTGAGAATCTTTCAAAAAATTTCTTTATTATATTTATATCAGTATCTTCTGTTTTTTCTGTTCGCTCCAAAATCATTCCAAGCTCTGGATAACTTCCATATCTTTCTTTATGATGGAATTCATTATTTATAATTTTGAAATCAGGAAGAACCAGAGGAATGAGCCTGTCCATCAGAGTTTTTATTCTGCCGCTGACAAATCCTGTTTTTACAGGCGAAACAAAAATCATAATATCAGCCTTCACCACTTCAAAGTATACCTCTTCCATAGAATCCTTAAATATACATTCTCCCGGAGTTTTCAGCCAGCATGAAAAACATCCCACACATTGATTTACTGTCATTTCCCCCAAATTAAATACTTTGATATTATCATTACTGCTAAACCTGTCTTTGTTAAGTTTCTCCATATAAGTATTTACACTCTCACTGACTCTGTTATCAATAATATACAGAATATTCATATTCTCCTCCTTTATAATTCATTTTTTATTACTTCAATTGCATAATCTGCCCATTCCAGACAGGCATCATAACACAGTTCCCCCTGTTTTACAGTAAGATGCCAGAAAATATGTTCCTTTTTATTTACACTATATATATCTTTAAATACCTGTACTGCATCATTTGCGGCTTTTAGGGATTCTTTTTCTTCTGCACACTGTTTTTTATAATTTTCAAGTATTCTCAAAGCCTCTTCCTTAGGAAGCTCATTTAGAAAAAACACTATCATCAAAAATTCATTTTTCATATTAAAAGCTTTTTTTATATCATACTGCGACAGCCATTTTCTCAGCTCCGCCCTTCCTTTTTCCGTAATCATAAATATATTTTTATTTGGACGGCTTTCCTGTATTTCTTTTCTAAAAACTACCAGTTCTGCTTTTGTCATATTATCCAATTCAAGGTAAATCTGGCTTGTTTTTACATGCCAAAAATAATGCAGTGATTTTTCAAATGTTTTCATCAGGTCATAACCTGACATTTCCCCATAATTCAGTAATCCCAATATTCCATGTTTTAATGCCATAACTTTCTCCTTTCATATTCCAATTTTAGAATAATACATTTTTTGAATAATGTCAAGTTTTTCTTGACTTGTCATTCTAAATTTTATATAATAATTATTATAAGTTAACTTATAATATTACACTTACTAAATTAGACCAGTTATAAAATGTCAAGGAAAAAAAGAAGAATTTTTAAATAAAAAAATGAGTATCACAAAATAGAC
>NZ_JAMZGM010000083.1 GCF_024158605.1 Sebaldella sp. S0638
TTATTACATAAAGTAACAAAGATTTTAAGTAGTTAATTTAGCTTTTTTAACTACAAACATATTATACAAGGAGGTAACATCATGAAAAAACTCATTTTATTTTCAACTTTATTCGCCCTTACTACATTTTCAGTAATGGCAAATGCAATAACTTATGATACACCTGAAGAAATAATAGGACGAATCCAGATGGAAATGAGACACAAATAAACAAAACAGGAAGGTACAATTCTTAAACCTTCCTGTTTTTTTATATTTCTTTATTCACGGATATTCACTAAAATACTGCCTTTAGCATAACGCCTACTTTGTAATCACTCTGATTCCTTTCCCCCATACTGTATTCTCCGTTTAAAAAGATTCCGTAACGGTCTTCTATTTCAGTACCTATAATTGCTCTTGTTTTGAATAATCCTTTTTCTTCCTGCGCTTTTGCCAGATTATGATAAGCGTCTTCCACTGCAATAAGTCTTGCACTTTCCTGATTATTAAAATCTGCCAGTTCATATTCATAAGCTATATCAAGAGCTCCTTTTAGTTTCCAGCCGCTCTTGCTTTCATTTCCGGAAACTTTCACTTCTATACCTGCTCTGGGTTTTGCGCTCCACGCATCATTGCCTTCCACTTCCAGAGCTTCCAGCCCGTCTTCCTGAAATGTCGGTCTTGTCACATACATAAGCTTAAACCCTGCATAAGGAGATATGTTTATATTCTTTCCGGATACTATTTCTTTTGCCAGTTTATTATCGCTTGTTATACTGTATGTTTCATAACTTCCGTTTAATTCAGATATCCCGTCAGACCAGTTTATATTTCTGTCTATATTATGCATACTTGCCCTTCCGGTAATATCATTTCTAAGTGTCCATCCATCTGCGGAATACTTGTTATGACCGCCGATCTGTAATGTGTCCGCCCATTCTTCACTGCTGTTATTATCATCCATTTCAAATGAAGTATGCAGATATCCCAGTGAATATCCAAATGTATGTCTGTATGTTCTTTCTACTTCACGCAGTGCAAGAACTCCTGCTGTTTCATATGTATAATCCTCTATTCCGTCTGTATCTTCTTTTGTTCTGCCTTTTCCGGCTATAACATTTATCTTAACATTTTCTTTTGTATTATTTTTCGAATCCTGTAATAAATAAAGTGAATTTTCAAATATTTCTGCTATATCTTCTTCTCTCTGATTTATATTTGCATAGACATTTCCACCCAGACTGCCCATTATATGGTCGAATTCTTCCGCAGTTTTTATATTGTCTATTTTATCATAAATTTTTAGTGCATTCCCTTTGGCATCTGTATATTTCTGATCCAATGCCCCGGAAAAATCACTGTACCATTTATTTTTTGAGAGATCTTTATAATCCAGCTTCTGCATCCATATTGTTACACCGCCTGAATCACTTATCACCGGTATTGCATCCCATGTAAACGAGTCACTTATTACTGATATTTTATTAGTATTCAGTCCGCCGTATGGTGTTAACGGATTAAATACATTCTCCAGTTTATATGCTGTTGCATTTGTTCCCTGTGAAAAACTATTCGTTATTGTAACAGGCCCTTCTATATCAAATGACGGTGCATTAAACTGTACTGCATTTGATACAAGAAATTTTCCGTTTATATCACTTAATTCATAGTCACTGCCGGTCATTTCTGATGCTTCCGGCTTTCTTACAGTACTTGGATCCACTTTTACTATTACATTTACTCCATTTGTTTCGAATTTTTCATTTACATTTATTATTCCTGCGTTTATAATACTCGGAAGCTGGTATCTTGTGCTTTCTCCATAAAGTACACTTTGTCCGTTTAGCCCGTTCAGATTTATCGTACCTTCATTTTCAAGGATCGAATTAGTCCCGATTTGTATTCCTGTTCCGTTATCGCCGTTTATTGTTATTACTCCGTTATTATACACATAGGAATAATCTGTTACATACATTCCTATTCCTGACTTACCATTTATAATTATCTGGCCGTCATTAATAATAGCCGCTCCTCTTCTTCCGGCCATTCCTACTGAATCATCCCCTGATAATATTATTCTTCCGTTATTTTTGAATGTTCCGTTTTCTATAAATATACCCATTGCCCCGTAAGCCGTCGATTCTATAAGTCCCGTATTTTCTGCATCTGTAGTATTACCGTCAGAATAAATTCCTACTGAATTTGCTCCTAATTTTATGTTGCCTGTATTTTTTATTTCGGAAGCTTTTCCATATATTCCTATTGCATATGTACTTTGTGTTATATCATTAGGATTTATTATTGAATCTCCCAAAATCATGTCTCCATTATTCATTATTTTGGAATTTTCCCCGTAAATACCTATAACCCCTGTATTCCCTGCAGCATCAAGCAGTCCGCTGTTATTTACTTCACCGTTTTTAGCGTAGAAAAATACTGCATCTGATCCGCTTCCGCTTATTCTGGCACTATTATTTGCTGTTCCTTTATCACTGTAAAAACCTATTCCTTTTTCCCCGACATTCAGGTCTGCGAGGTTATTTACCATTGTTCCGGCATCCTGTACATATACCAGTACACTGTCTTTTCCTGCATGTATATCGCTACTGTTATTTGTTACAGCTGCACCGTTTGCAGCATAAATTGCCACAGCATTTTCTGCTCCTACTTTTATTAAAGTATTGCTTCCTGTTACAAGACTTCCGCCGTTCAGATATACACCTGCCGATCCGTCTCCCAGTACGATGCTTCCATTTGTTGTTATTGTATCAGTTCCATAAATTCCTATTACATTACTTCCGCCGTTTATTACAGAATTATTATTTATTTTCGTTCCGGCAGTTCCGAATATTCCTATCTGAGAATCACTATTTACATCACTACTGTTTCCTAATGTTATAGTACCGTCATTATCCACAGTTGTTGTTCCCAGAAGTATTCCGCCTGTATTCTCAGATGAAGCATATATACCTGTTCCCAAGCTTGAATTTACATTTATTATTCCGTTATTTTTCACTGTTACATTTCCAGATGATGTAAGCTGTGAAAATATCCCGGTACCTGTACTATTTACATTTAATATTCCTGTATTATCTGCACTTGTGTTTTCCAGTACAAGACCTTTTGCAGATGTACCGTTTATATTTATTTTTGTATTATTCGTATATACTGTTCCAAGATTTTTTACATATATTCCGTTTCCGCTGTCTTCTGCATTTATTGTAATATCTCCGTTTACAGCTCCTGTATTCCCTGTTATAAATATCCCAACGGAACTGTTTTTCACATTCAGCACAGCCGGACTTAATACATTTAACACACTGTTCTCAAGGTTTATATATGGTTTTGCCCCGTCAGATATCTGATCTGCAAGTTTATAATTTATTACAGTATTATTTTTCCCGTATAAAAGACTCCCATTTGAAACATCAAAATTTCCGCCGTTTAGGTTTATTATGCTGTTATCTCCCACAAAGGCTGTTCCGCCCTGTCCTGTTTTTATATTTCCGCTGTTTGTTACGGTACTGTCTTTAGCATATATTCCCACTGAATAATCGCTTCCTGATGTATCTCCTATCTCTATGTTCCCTGTATTTGTTATATCGGAATTTTCTCCGTATATTCCAAAACTTCCGTTTCCAAGATTAATTGTTCCGAAATTATTTACTTTTGTATTTACTGCATTATCATAAACACTGTATATTCCTGTATTCTTTGAAGTCCCCGAAATAACTGCTCCGTTATTTTCAATCAGAGCTGCTCCTTTGCCGTAAAGAGCCTGCGAATTCGAACCATTCATCTGTATCTGCCCTGAATTTCGAAGTTCTGTATGTTCTATAGCAGAATTCCCCTCTCCGTAAAGTCCCACTCCTTCATTTCCAAGAATAATCATTCCGGCTGTTTCATTTATTCCTCTTGCATTTTTCAGATATACTGCTATTCCTTTTGAAGAGTTCGTAAGATCTATTTTTCCGAAGTTGTTTGCTTCGTAAGTATTTGTGCCAACTGTTTTATATCCCTCGGCTATAAGCGCTATTATATTATCAGATGAAGGATTTGTAACTAATGTGGAACCTGAAAGATTATTAATTTCACCATTGACCACATAACCTGCCGATCCGTTCCCCAGGACTATTCCCGGCGCATTTATATTTAACACACCGTTTGCCAGTCTGCTTCTTATTACAAAAGCTCCTGCTGATGAACTTATTGTTCCTGTTCCGTTATCATTTATTACAGAACCGTTATCACCCCAGATTCCTATTCCCGAACCGTCAAATACCATGCTGCTTCCGCTGCCGAATGTAAATTCTCCGTTTCCTTCTACATATACTCCGACTCCGTTTACACCTACAAGGTGTATTTTCCCTCCAGAAGCCAGTGTCACTTCCGAACCGCTTTTTACAAAAATTCCTGTTCCTGCTGCCGTCCCGTTTCCTACAGTTATTTCTCCGTTATATGTTAGTGTACTTCCAGTATTACCACCAGCGTAGAGTCCGACTCCGTTGGCTCCGGCAGTAAGTTTATTTGATATTGTACTGCTTATATTCTGGTCTCCTGTATACATTGCCACTCCGTAGTACTTATCAGTACCGTTTACTACTGTGTCACCGACACTTATATCTCCGGTATAACTGTAATTATTCGTACCAAGTATGGCAAGTCCTATTTGACCGTTACCTCCTGTTATATTCATGTTAATTTTAGAATTACTTATTTCAGTATTTTTACCGGCAATAATTATTCCGTAACCAGTTATGTTTCCGAGATTACTCCCTGTAAGCCCCGCATTTTCAGTTATATAATAAGCAATATTTGTCTGGTTTGCAGTTCCAAGCTTTATAACTGCTCCTGTTGTTGTTACTAATGCTTCCTGACCTTTTGCATATATTGCGGTCCTGTCTCCTGTTGTGCTTAAAGTCGTATCTCCCAGATTTATAGTTCCTATTCCCGTTACCTTTACATTTTCTGAATATATTCCGATACTTTCCTTATCTTTCACATTTATCAGTCCGGAATTATTTATTATATATGATTTACCTGCTATGCTTCTCAGATTTATACCATATATACCGGCACTTTCCTGACTATTTACATTTATTACGGCACTTCCATCCTGTATAAGGGAAATTCCGCTTAATCCGTTTTTGGCAGGATTAACACTATCTTCTGATAATCCGTACATTCCCACAGAGTTATCCCCGTTTATATTTATAATTCCTTTGTTTACAGCATCTGTTTCCTCTATTGCATAAAAACCAGCCGAATTTTTATCTGAAAGATTTATTTTCCCGTTCAGGTCATTTAGTATATTTCCGTACTTACTGTATAATGCCATGGCACCGTCATTCGATCTTCCGGTCATTGTAATTGTTCCGTAATTATTTGACGCAGTCTTACTTTTATTCAAAGCTGCTGCTGTATTATCCTTTGAAAATGACTGAAGTCCGATTTTTGTATTCATTACCAGTCCTGATATCCCCGTAGATCCTGTAGTACTGTCAGTAACACTGTTTTTTATAATACCGTTTTCAGCTATAAAAGGTATTATATCCTGCCCCACTGCCGCTCCGTTTGGATTTATCAGAAAGTCCGTGAGATAAGTGTCATTTATATTTATATCACCATTATTAGAAACATACGCAAAAGTGACACTGTCTCCCAGTGATGTAAATTCAACATTAGAAAACACATCTGTAGTTATTGTCCCTGAATTTGAGTAACCAAGTACAGAATTTTTACCTAAGTCTGCTTTTAAAGCTTTTATATTAAATATTCCCGAAGAACCGCCAAAATTTTTGTTAGCTCCTGTTATTCCTATTCTGTCACGATAATTATGCAGAAGTGCTATCCCGCTTTCTCCTACTTTTACCGATGCCATCTCTTTTGGATAATTCACAGGGTCATAATAACTATCCTTATAAAATACAGCTTTGGCAATCCCGTCAGAATAAATTCCAATTGCAGTATAATCAGCGGTACTATTCCCGGTTTCCACAGCTGCATATATTGATGCACTTGTTATTGTACTCACAGGAGCAGCCGGAGTAAAAATTCCCCTGCTCTGCTCAAGCCATATTCCTGTTCCCCCGTCTCCTGCTTTAATCAGTGCATTCTGTGCAAAATCTGTTACTTCTACTACTTTTGAGTATACATTCAGATAACATGTACTTCTTCCGCAGTTTGCACTTGTATCAAAAGTTTCCCCCTGTGCAAGCCAGTTTGCGGCTGTTACGGCGACTCCTGTTCCGTCATCCAGAAAGTGACGTTCTTTTTCATTTTTATTTATATTGCTTAACTGAGCACCATTTACTCCGTAAAGAGCAACTGTTCCTTCGTATTTCGTCTCAATAAGTCCGTTATTTGTGAATTTTGCAGTGGTACCGTCTTCATTGGTTACCAGTACACCATGTGAACCTTTTCCATCTGCTGTAATACTTCCATAGCCGTAATTCAGGGGCTGGGAAGTTCTGTCATTATTTGTTGCAGTTCCGCTTCTTACATAGAATCCTGCTGAATTATCATTATTTATAGTGATTATAGCTGAATTCTCAAGAGTTGCCCCTTTGTCTACATAACCCGCAGCTGACATTTGAGAATTAACAGTTATTTCAGCAGCCTGCCCGCCTTCGGCAGCAACATGCCATTTTCCTGTATTAGAATCATACACTCCGACATTATAACTTGAATTTACCATATTTCTTACAGATCCGTTATCTCTGGCAACTATTCCATAGTTATTATCACCGTAAATACTGATATCCCCGACATTGGTTACCGAACCTTCGCCTTCTGCTCTGAGACCTGAGCTTTCTACAGCATTATCCCAGATATTTATTTCAGCATAGTTCGTAGAGCCGCCACGTCGGTTTTGCTCGAATATCTGAATAGCCGTAGTCGAAGGATCGTCGAATGCTATTGCATAATCAATGATTGCCTGGCTTGTATACATTCCAGTTGCTCTTTCTATTTTATTTATATCTCCCACGGAAACCAAATTCCCGCTTTCATCATAAATAGTATTCCCATTTGTGTTATCCTGTATAAAAGTTCCCGCTGAAGGGATAGTCCCTATATTTATTACTCCGTAGTTTGCAATAGAATGAATTGCTTTTTTTATTGCAAAACCTGTAGCTTCATCACCAAGTACATTAATTGTACCTTTATTTATGATACTCGATGTTTCCGAACCATACGTGCTTATTCCGAAATTATACCCCATATCATTCCCTGCATATGGGGAAGTCATCATCCCATAACTTCTCGAACCGTAAACATCTATTGTCCCAAGACTCTGTGCAAAAAATCTTACATTTTTCTGATCATAATCATTATCTGTGTATGTATAGCCGCCGTCATAACTAGTTCTTGGCGCCACTGCTGACGAAGGTTTCTTTCCATCCTGATTATAGTCCAGATCCACATCCGGCATCAAAAGAAATCCGGCACTATTTGGCGATTTCATTGTTATTGTCCCGTAATTATTCATTCTGACCTGAATATTGCTTGAACCTGACGGTATATAACCAAAACCTATCTGTTTTGTATAAATTCCGCCGCCTGTTTTCTGTTCTCCGGTTATAGTTCCGTAATTATATGCTGTCCACTCATGTGTCTTATAAAACGAAGTTTTTACATTATTAGGTGAAACAGCTATCCCTGCTACATTTGATTCTCTTAATGATGTCGAGGCATTTGGATTGGTTGTCGTCCCGTGCATTGCTACACCGTGATAAACAGATATTACACTCGCGTTCTGTCTTTCTATAGAAGAATTTCCTACGAGATACGCTATGTAATTATTTTCTGCCCTGAATCCTATATCGTATGCAGATGAAGAAGTCAAAACTTCTCCCGTGGAAACCATTTTATTACCAGTAACAGTAACATCTTTGGGATTCGACTGTATATTTAATTTCAGGTTAAATACTTTTACATCATTTAAAGGCACCTGCGGCGCTTCCAGACTCGTAATCAGATTAATATCTTTTTCTTCTACAGTTACCGGGGCAATTTGAAGAGAAGGAATTGTTATATCTATATCAATTTCAGGCTTTACTGCATTAACAAACTCAGGACTTCTGGCTGTAGTTTTTATTGGTACTGTATTATCCACTATTACAGGTGTAAAGTTCGCGACTCTGTTTATAGAAAAATTCTCTATTTCCCTCACCGGTACATATATTCCCAGATTCAATGATTTAGCTTCTCTGTCAGCGGTTTTAAATTCATTGAATTTTTCTCCGCCTCTGTTTTCGTCACTATAAAATAACGAAAAAAAGACCTGCCATTCTAAATACTCAGGTTTAATTACATAGTCATTTTGTGCATACAAATCTTTTAATTCTTTATTTCTCTTATTGAGAATATTCTCAATCAATTTATAATTTTTGCTGTTTGATTTATTTTTTTCTATATTTTCAGTAATACTTTTGTATAAACTGCTGCTGCTTTTATTTTCCACCTTTTTAACAGGCATAGCAAAAGTAGATGCAATTGCATTCAATGCCAAAAACATTAATAATTTTTTATTCATTTTTACTTTTAAACTCCTTAATTCTTCAAGTATCTTGCATACCTTTTAAAATATTTCACTTTTAATAAAGCTGATTATTTTTCTTTTTTTAATATCATTCTGCTAAAGATAATATTCTGTTTCCGTTTCATTTTTATACCAAAATTAAATAAAATCCTGTTTCACTATCTGATCTGTTTTTAAATTTAAACTCCAAAGCAATTTTAAAAATAAAAACATATTCAATTAAGTGTTTCAAACAAAAATAAATTTCTGTTTTCATATGCTGTTTAACGTCAGTACAAACAACCAATCAATTACTTTATTGGTATTAAATTATATTCTTATTCTTATAATTTGTCAACGTATTTTTTTATAATTCATCATGAAAATTTTAATAACCTGAGAAAATTTCAATGCTGTTATTATCTACAAATATTTCAACATTGTATTCGCTTTATTATAATTTCTTTCTATACCTAAAATATGCTATAATTCAATAAAAAATGTAGGGAGTCTGTATGAACCATTATTATTCGGAAAAACCATCTTCAAAGTCTGATATAAAAGAAATAGAATTTCAGCTTTTAAATAAAAACTTTACCTTCTTAACTGACAGCGGTGTATTTTCAAAAAATAAAATAGATTTTGGAAGCGAACTTATGCTGAAAACCTTCCTTAAACATAACAATCTCAAAAAGGGAAAATTCCTTGATATCGGCTGCGGCTACGGCCCTGTAGGGATTATTGCCAAGAGTTTTATTCCTGAACTGGATATTTATTTATCTGATGTAAATGAAAGAGCATTAGAACTTGCCGAGAAAAATTTAAAACTTAATAATATCACAGAATATAATATTATAAAATCTTATATTTTTGATAATATCCATGAAAACTTTGACTGTATATTATCTAATCCTCCTATCCGTGCAGGAAAAGATGTAATTTTCAAAATTTATGAAGAATCATGGAAACATCTGAATAATAATGGCATCTTTTACTGTGTTCTGCAAACAAAACACGGTGCCAAAAGCACATTCAAAAAGTTGGAAGAAGTTTTTGGAAACTGTGAGACACTTAATATTGATGCTGGTTATAGAATTTTATTTTCAAAAAAATAAACATTTATTAATTTTTAAAGCATTTAATAATTACATTGAATTAATAATTTAAATATGGTAAAATGTTTGAAATTATAGAAAAAGGAGTATTTTATGAATTATCGTTTATCAAATGAAGGAGCATTTCCTTTAGTTTTAGTAACTTTAAATGCTGGTGAAGAGATCAGAATCGAGAGCGGGGCTATGGTTTACCATAACGGAAAAATCACTCTTGAAGGGAAAATGAACAGCAACGGTTCAGGCGGTATAGGCGGACTTCTGAAAGCTGCGGCAAGATCAGTAGTCAGCGGTGAGGGATTCTTTATTACCACTGCGAAAGGTACTGCTAATGAAGCATTAATAGCTATCGCACCGGGATCAATCGGACAGATTAAAGAGCTAAAAGTAGGGGAATCAAAATGGTGTATTAATGACGGAGCTTTTCTTGCATGTGACAGTTCAGTTACATATAATATGAAAAAACAATCTGTAGGCCGTGCTATGTTCGGCGGTACAGGAGGATTTTTCGTAATGGAGACAGCCGGTCAGGGGACTATGTTAGTTAACGGGTTCGGAGATATCGTAGAGATAGAACTTGACGGTTCAAGTCCGTTCATAGTGGATAACTTCCACGTAGTAGCATGGGAAAGTACATTAGCATATAATATCAAAGCTGCTTCTGGTATGTTTGGATTTACTACAGGCGAAGGTGTAGTTAATGAATTTGTCGGAAAAGGTAAACTTCTTATACAGACAAGAAATATTTCAGGTCTTGCAGGATTAGTAAAACCTTTCATTCCTACAGGAAAATAGCACATAACACTACAAGAAGGGTTTAGAAAATGAAAAGACATGTAAACAGGTTAATATCAGATTTTGTACATAAAGGACTTGTTAAAGTTTTCGGAGAGAAAGGCGCATATTTCGCATGGGGCGGATTAATTGTACTTGGAATACTAGCAGGTTTTATAATGAAATTAACCAGATAAAATATTAAAAATACCTTTTGCTGCCAATGGGACTGCAAAGGGTATTTTTATAGTTCCCGGTTATAAATTTTTATGTATGTTTTATAATTACTGCATTTCTGTCAGTAAAGAAAAAAGCAGAACATATGTTATGCCTGCTTTTTTTTATGATTTAAAACCATTAACTCCTTATCTCTTTTTCATGAATAACTGCCGCCGAAATTTAAGGCAGTCTTCTTACTAATACTTATATTTTAATCTTATTATCTTTTGATAAATATTTCAATATAAACATAATATTGATATAAACAACCTTATACAAATTTTCCTCGTTAATATCGAATTTTTCAGTATGGTGTGCATGATAAGTCCCGTCTATAAGACGTTTTGACCCGAAAAAATAATAAAATCCGGGGATTTCAGAAAGAAAATAACTAAAATCCTCACCTATCATTGTAGGTCTGTCCAGAATTTTATATTCATTTTCCGGGATATTTTCTCTAAGGACTTCTATGAATTCTTCCACAAGGTCCTTATTATTTTCTAAAACAGGTGCTCCATAAACGTAATTATAATCTATGTCTGTTTTGTAAGCTTTTGCTGTGTAATATGCCGTTTCACCTATTCTGTCGTTAATATAATTTCTTATATTTTCTTTTGTACATCTTACAGTTCCTTCTAATTCTATACTCTGTGGAATTATATTGGCTGCAGTCCCTCCCTTTATCTTTCCAAAGCTGATAACTGCGCTCTCCTTAGTATTTATTTCCCTGCTTACTATACTTTGCACACCCAGAAGAATTTCCGCAGTCGGTATAAAAGGATCCCTGGCCTTATAAGGCTCTGCTCCGTGGGATTCTTTACCGGTTATTTTCAGACTGAAAGTGTCAAGGCTGCTCATGACCTTGCCAAATCCTATTCCGAATTCTCCATCTCCTAACTCATCGAATATAGATCCTATATGTGAAGAAAAAATAACATCAGGTTTAATATCCTTAAATAAATCTTCTTTCAGCATCTTTTCAGCACCGAGATATCCTTCCTCGCCGGGCTGAAATATAAACATAACACTGCCATCCAGACTGTCCTTAATCTGGTTTAAAATCTTCAAAGTCAAAAGCATTACCGCCATATGGCCGTCATGACCGCAAGCATGCATATTGCCGTTATCCGAAGCAAAGCTAAGCCCCGTTTTTTCTACTATAGGCAAAGCATCCATATCACTTCTTACGGCAATTATTTTTCCTCTGTTTTTTCCTTCAATCAAACCATAGAGTCCGTCTATGGTTTTTGTTTCACTATATTTTATTCCGGAACTATCCAGTTCCTTTTTTATATATTCTTTTGTTTTAGGTAGTTTCAATCCAATTTCAGGTATCTCGTGCAAGTTTCTTCTATGTCTTACTAAATCTTCTTTAAAATCTTTAATCATTTCTTTTACCTGATATTTATCTGTCATTTTTTCACATCCTGAGTTATTCGATTAGAAAATAATATAGTCTTTTTTGCACCGCATATAATTTCACATTTTATAAAGCACCTGCCAAACAAAACACTTACTGGTGTTCTGCGTAAATGAAATTCAAAATAAAATACATTTCAATGTCAAAACACTTATACCTCATTATTTATTCAACTGCCAAAAAGCGAATAAAGCAAGGTACTAAATTTATCGGCCTCCTTATTTTTCACGATTAAAAGTCTAATGATACGGTTAATAACCTTCTAAATCTCTTTATCACTCCCTTTCACCCTGAATTTTCAAGTCCTGTTTATATGCATGTATCTCTTGTTTTTTTCTCGGGAACACTGCTTTCAGATAACTCTCTAAATTAATAAGCTCCTTTCCGGTTTTATGAAACAAAATAATCTAAAACTTCAAAAAGCAGAACATTTTTTTTCTGCTGTCCTGAGATGAAATTATTTACTTTTATTAAATTCAGACGGAGTTCTGCCTCTTGTTTCACTTTATAAAAATAAGCAGGTTTCCTATACTTATATGTTACCTTAAAAAAAACAAAATGCAACTTATAAAAAATATATACTATAATAAATGATGTATATAAAAAATCCATTAATGAATTATTTTCATAATCAATATAATTATTTAAGGCAAGACTGTACAAAATATCCGGTTAATGGTCCGGTTATTCATACAGTCTTTTCCTTGTTTTTTTCATCTAAAACGATCTATGTTTATTATTTTTCGGTAAGCCAGCTTATAATATTTAACCATAACTTATCATAATACTTCCATTCCACGAATTCCATTGATCCCCAGTGAGGAGCAAAGTCAGATGTAAATGCCAGACTTTTCCCTTTTCCGAAGCTTCCTACGGCTATAAACGGATCACCGTTTATTTCTGCCAGTATTTCACCTGTTTCACTGCATTCTGTTGTTTTATTATATCCCAGAAAGTACGGGAATCCTTCATCTATTCCGTCGAAAATTTTATGTTCCTTTATCTTTTTAGGATTTACACCCTGAGGAAGTTCCTGTCTGTCGTCTTTATCCAGAAGCTTCACAGGCAGTATATCCTTAACTGCTGTTTCGCCGTATCTTGTTTTGGCATCCACACCTGTAAATGACATGTATCCGCCTATCATTACAAAGGCCCCTCCGTCATTTACATATTCTTTCAGAAGTTCACATCTGTTAGGTATTTTCATCCCTTTAGCAAATACCTGATCTGGAAGAAGAAGTGTATTTGATCCTATATCAGATAAAAATACCACATCATATTTTTTTAGTTCTTCAAGAGTTACAGGAAACTTTTCGGGTGCAAGGTGATTCGGTATATAATCCACCTCTATCCCGTTTTTTTCCAGTCCTTCTTTAAACCATTTTACACCTTCCTCATATTTGCTTGTAGTAAATGTATCAAAACCTTTTATGTGAATTGTATGGCTTGTCCATGATTCACCCGCTATTAATATTTTAGTCATTACGCTATCTCCTCTCCTAAAAACTCATAATTAAATCTGCATAGATTTTTATATATTTGAAGTATTCGTCTATACTTATACTTTCATCTATACTGTGACAATCCACAAGCCTTCCGGGCCCTAAAATAACAGTGGGGATATTTCCGATATTTTTCAAAAGTCTTGCGTCATTCCCCGCTATTCCTCCATTTATTGGAATATCAGCTGTTTCATTTGCCTTCTCATGAACGAATTTTACGAATTCATCAGAAGGATCCATTTCAAAACCGCTTCCCAGCTGATAGATTTCTACTTCAGGAAGATTATCCTTCAAAAACTCATCTCCCTGTGAACGCAGAAATATCCGCCCTTCAAATTCCTCTTTTACCTGCGAAAAACTCATAATCCCGGGTAAATAATGAACACAAACCTTGAATTCACAAAAATCAGGTACAGTAGAGCCTGCAGTTCCTCCGTTTATCACTCCTACATTTAATGTAGGGGGAGGAAGTAAAGTATGTTTATATTTCATAAGCCATTCTTTTTCCAGTTCTCCCAGTTCATGAATGAGGCTTACCGCTTTTTCTATAGCATTTACCCCGTTCCACTTTCCTGCTGAGTGAAGTGCTTTTCCTTTTACCGACACTTTGAAAAATACAAATCCCATATGGGCTACAAGAATTTCATTGTCAGATGGTTCGCACACCACTGCTGCATCTCCGGAATCTTTATTCATCATAGCTGTGATAGTCCCGTTTCCTCCGCCTTCTTCATCAGCCACAGACATTATCTTTACATTACACGGCAGTTCAAGACCTGAGTCTTTTATTAATTTTACCGCCATTATTCCGGCCATAAGCCCGCCTTTCATATCTGTACTTCCAAGTCCGTAAAGTTTTCCGTCCTCTTCCACAGGGTCCAGCGGATCATGTTTCCACGCTTCTTTTTCGCCGTAAGGCATAGTATCTATATGACCGTTGAATATAATCGTTTTATCTTTTTTTCCCTTAAAGTCACCGATTACATTATATCTGTCTTTATTATTATGTCCTAGATTTCCTTCGTTATACATTTCATATGCCTGTTTTAACAAAGTTTCATCAAGATCTTCTTTTTTTATTTCTGCTCCAAGATCACCGAGAAGTTTTTCAATATACTCCTGTCCTTCCTTCTCTTTCCCTCCGAGTATTCCGTGTCCTATTGTCTGAGTATCTATACTAAGGAGTTTTTTCAGGTGTCCAAGGTACTCTTCTTTTTTATCATCAAATGTTTTTTCTAATACATCAAGCATACCTTTCTCCTTTAAAATTTATCTACCAAAAGCCATATTTTTTAGTGTCAAAATACTTACATATTATTTTTCCGAATAAAGTATTACTTATATAATTTTAAAGTTTCATATACTATATTCCAGAATTTATCAAAATCCAATTTTACCGCCACATCTGTATTTGGTGCAGTTTTAAGTATTCCAAAATAGTCACACAGTGTTCTTCCGTAAGAGTCTTCACTTTTCAATTCTATTTTACAATACATAGGCTTTGTTTCTATACATGACGGGTCTATTAGATAAGCTACTGTTGTAGGATCATGTACAGGAGGTGCGCTCCACCCGAATACATCGTGCTGTGTTTTGGCAAAAAACTCCATTAAGTCTACGAATAATTGAGATGCTTTATTATTCAGACTTCCTATTTTTTCTACTACTTCTTTAGTGGCAAGAGCCTGTCTAGTGAGATCCAGTCCCATCATAACCAGCGGAAGTTCTGAACTGAATACTATATATGCAGCTTCCGGATCAGCCCAGATATTAAATTCTGCGGCAGGTGTCACATTTCCGAGCTGATATGCTCCGCCCATTAATACAATTTGTTCGATTTTTTCCTTAATACGCGGTTCTTTTCTTAATGCCATACCTATATTACTAAGCGGCCCTGTAGGTACCAGAGTTATTTTTTCATCAGAACTCATTAGTTTTTCTATAATATAGTCTACAGCGTGCATTTCTTCGCCCTTTTTAGTTACCTCATCAAAGTGGGGACCATCCAGACCTGTTTCACCGTGTATATCATCAGCGATTACCTGTTTTCTGACTATAGGCCCTGTCATCCCTTTATATACAGGCACGTCTATTCCGAGATGAGAGCATACTTTCAGAGCGTTGCTGAATGTTTTTTCTACAGTCTGATTACCTGCGACTACAGTAATTCCTAATAAGTCTATTTCCGGATTAAAAGCTGCCAGCATAATAGCCACAGCATCGTCATGACCGGGATCTACGTCTAAAATTATTTTTTTCATGTAACCTCCTAAAGTTTTATCAAACTAACACTTTAAGTAACTGATACCTTCCGTTGTTAAAACTTTTGTACTCGCTGCTTTAGAATTTCAGTACAAGCGTTAACTAATCAGAGTGCTAGAGTTTTGTCTACCTAGCACTTCAAATAACTTATAACTGACGTTGTCAAAACTCTTGTACTCGCTGCTTTAGAATTTCAGTACAAGCGTGAATTAATCAGAGTGCTAGAGTTTTACTTACATTGGAACTCAAATAACCCATACCTTACATTATCAAATCCCTTGTACTCGCTACTTTAAAATCTCAGTACAAGCGTGAATTAATCAGAGTGCTAGA
>NZ_JAMZGM010000084.1 GCF_024158605.1 Sebaldella sp. S0638
GTATTAAAAAACTCACAGTTTACGCTATCAGATTACCTGTTAAATATAGGAGAATACTCAAGGAACGGAGCAGCAGTCAGAGTAGAAAAATACGGTGACCTCATTCTTGGAAACTCATCAGACAGCACAACAAACCAAGAAATTAACCTTCTTGCCGGTAGTGAAGGAAATGCAGGTATATACTTACATGGGAGTAATGATACATCGGTAGTATTTGAACCGGATCCTGTATGGAATCCCGGCTACACAGAAACAGCAGTATTGGATGGTTTTTTGGGAGCAAGAGTAACAACAGACGGATTAAAACTTAATATAAACGGAAACAAACAGGTAGGTGCCCAGATAGAAGAATACGGATATTTTTACCATAATAACGGACTAATAAATGTAAATGGAACCAATAATACAGGAATAGCAGTTAAAACAGGCGGTTTGGGCGAACTAAACAATACAGGGGTAATAAACACCTCATTAGGAAACCTTGCTGTATATAATGACGGGACTTTTAATATGAATGGCGGAAATATAACATCAAGCGGACAATCCTCAGTAGGTATATACAGTGAAGCCGGCACAACGGACACTAACTTAAAAGGCGGAACATTAAGAGCAGAAAACGGAGGAATAGCTCTTTATGCAGGAGCAGGATCCACAATAAATCTAAGTGAGGGAATAAACCTCGTAACAGGAAATAAAGGACTTCTCTTCTATAACTATGATGCCGGGTTACCCTCAGGAAAGTACAGTGTAACAGGAAATGTAAAAGCAACGGTAGAAGAAGGCGGAATAGCATTTTATCTTAAATATGGAATGAATCTTGCCAGCTATTTAAACAGCTCATTTACAGGAATTCTGGGCGGAAAATTAGGCTTAACAATGAATTCAGGATCTATTCTGTATTTAATAGAAGGAGAAGGAAGTACAATATCTTTAACAACTTTGGACGGAATGGTAGTTCCGGTAACAAGTTTAGCAAATAATGTAAGTATAAATCCAGACAGTGCAAGTGATTACATCCCTGTATCCATGAATAAAGGAAAATTAATATTAGACAGAGATGTAAATTTAGATGGAAACGATTTGTATAAAAGAGCTCAGTTTGCTTTGTTGTCAGTATCATTAGATGGTGGAAAAACAATAACAGGAAGTCAGGACAAGCAAATAGGAATAGCCCAGAGAAATTATCCGGGAAGTACAGGTTTAAGTGATATAACAATAACAAATAACGGAATAATAAATTTATCAGGAACCAGAGCTTTGGGAATAGCCTCTGACTATGGTCATATAGTAAATAACGGAACAGTAAAAACAACAGGCAGTAATTCTGTGGCCATAGCCTCTTCAAACGGCTCATTAGCAGAGAATAACGGAGAACTGATAATAGGAGGAAATGAAACAGCAGGAATATACGGTCTAAATTATCTGGACGGAATAACTTCATCTTTAGTTTTAGGATATGGAAACGATAAAATAGATATAAGAAATAACAGCAGAATAACTTCATCAGGAAATGAAAAGGTATATGGAATATATGCAGATAATAAAAAATCTCAAAGTGATTCAGTAATAACACTGGGAGCAAGTTCAGATATAAATCTTCAAAGTTCGGTTGGAGGAATAGGAATCTATTCAAATAACAGTATTCTAACAGGAGGCGGGACACTGACAGTAGGAACAAACGGCCTTGGACTCTATGCTAAAGACAGTAATATAAATCTTTCAGGATTTAATTTAAATCTTCACGGAGATAATATCCTTGGTTTCTATCTTGATGGTAACACAGATTTTACAGGAAACGGAAATGTAAATATCCAGGGAACAAACATAGTTTTGTTTAACATCCAGTCAAGCGGAACGTTCAATCAAAACTTTAATGTAACATCATCATCAGGTTCGTCTTACTCAATAGGGAATATAAAAAACGGAACTTTCTACTATAACGGAACAAGCAGTCTTTCAGGCGGAGGAAATCTCTTAAATGGAGAATTTTCAGCAGTACTTTTAGATTCGGGAACACAAGTAAACAGTGTCGAAAATAATGTAGTAGGAGTAGTAATGGACGGCCAGTATACAGGTACTGTTCCTTCAGGATTCACAAGCGGAATAGATGTAGAAAACAGAGGAAACATATCGCTTAAAAGTAATTCGGCAGGTCTTTACGGAACAAACGGAGCAAGAATAAAAAATACCGGAAATATAAAAGTAGAAGATAACTCATTGGGAATCCAGTCCAAAGGAGCAGGTTCATTTACAGAAAACACAGGAACAATTACAGTTGGAAGTTTCTCTGCAGGAATATACGGGTCAGACAGTGGAAATATAACAAATACAGGAAATATATTAAGTACCGGAAATGATTCAGTAGGAATATACGGAGATGGTAATACATCACAAACAATAGTAAATAACGGAAAAATTGAATTATCCGGAAATAATGGTACAGGAATATATTTTAAAGGCTCAGCCCCGGTATCAATATTAAACACAAATATCCTGACAATAGGAAATTCAACAGACAGGAATAAACCGGGAATAGGAATATATAGTCAGGGGTCATCAGATACAGTTGAAAACACAGGGACAATAACATCAGGAACTTCATCAGTAGGAATATACATAAATGGTGGGACATTAAGCCAAAAGTCATTAATGAATGTCGGTGCAGACGGAACAGGAATTTATACATCAGAAGGAACAGTTAATCTGAATACAGGGTCAGTTCTAAATGTAACTCAAACAGCAGGAGTAGGAGTATATGCCCTAAACGGAACCACTGTAATAAATAACGGCTCATTAATGTTAGGAAATAACGGCTTTGGTTATGTACTTAAATCAGGTTCAACATTAACGAATATAATAGATACCTCAATAGGAGAAGGAAGTATATTTGTCTATGGAGACGGAGCAGGAAATATAACAAACAACGGAATACTAACAATGAACGGCTCAAACGGAGTAGGATTTTATACAGTAAACGGAGGAACTATACAAAATACCGGGAATATATCAGGAAGCTCAGGTGTATCAAATGTAGGAATCTATAATGAAAATGGAGTAATCATTAATTCAGGTCGAATAGATCTTGGAGACTCTGTAATAATAGATAAGGAAGATTCCACAAAAAACAGCTATTCAATTGGAATATACGGAGATAACACAGTAATAACAAATACAGGAGATATGAGTCTTGGTTATTACGGAGTGGGAATCTACAGTAAAAATGCACCAAGTCCTGTAAATAACAGTGGAAATATAAGCTCATCATCAGAAGGCGTAATAGGATTATTCGTAGAAAACGGAAAACTTCAAAATACAGGAAATATATTACTGACAGGAAATGATTCAATAGGAATTTATGCAAATAAAGGCTCAGAAGTAACAAATTCAGGAACTATAATAATGAATGGAGAAAATTCAACAGGAATATACCTGAACCTATTATCTAAAGTAAATAATCAGGGTACAATAAATATAAATGGAAATAACAGTCAGGGAATATTGTTAAAAGGTGGATCAAGCATATTAAATTCAGGAACAATCAATATCTCTGGAGGAGTAACAGGCTCAGAAACAATATCCTACGGTGGAACAAGTTATCCAATCCCAAGTATAATAAATGCAGGAATAATAAATGTATCAGAAAACTTTGAAGCTAAAGGAATAGATATATTAATAAAAGTAGACCCGACAACAATAAAAGCACCAAGCCTTGCAGAAGACACAGGAGCAGCTTTTGTATCAGATGCGGTTAAGTTTTTTGCACCTGCTTTTAATACAACAGAACCAATAGGAATAATGCCTGGCTTTGCATCAGGAACTCATGAAAATGTATATAAATTAAAAGATGTATTTAATCCATTTACAACAGATCAGGGAGGTCCTGATTCAGGGAAAGTAAATGTACGAAGTAAATCACTAACATGGAGAGCAACGCCAGTAGTAAATGAAAGAGGAAATGTAGATATCTGGATGGAAAAAATTCCATATGACAATTTTACTTCAGGATTATGGTATGAAGATTTCGGAAAAGCATTAGACAGTAAATTTACAGGTTCAAAAGGAAAAGCAGGAGAAATATTTGATAAAATAGATACAATAGAAACAGAACTTGATTTTAGAAAAACAATAGGAAATCTTGCAGGTGATTTTTATTCAAATATGAATCAGAGAGAACAGACAATAGCCAGAAGTTTTGAATCATCATTGAAGTTATTAAAGGATTCAGAGAATAATACAAAAGAGAATGTCAAGTTGAATATAATAGGAGGAAAAGGGAAAAGTACAGAAGATACAGACGGAGTACTAGATTATGATTATACAACAGCAGGAGTACTGGCACTAAGGGAAATAGAAAGAACTTACAGACATACCTTTGGCTATTCATTAGGATACTTACATACAGACTTTGATGTAAAAGACGGTAATAAGAGTGAAGAAAAAGCAGATACACTGCAATTAGGTTTTCATAATAAGTATAGTTTGAATGACTGGATATTAAGTAATGATGTGACAGGAATGTTAAGTTTTCATAATGTAGACAGAGTAGTGGACTGGACACATCTTGAAAAATCAAAAATGAGCGGAAGTTATGAAACCTATAGTATAATGAGTAACAATAAGTTAGGAAAAGAATATACCTTAACAAAGAATTTGAGTTTAAAACCTTATGCGGGACTAAAAGCGGGTTATACAACAAGAGGTTCATTCACAGAGTCAGGCTTAGAAGGACTGGAAGTAAAAGGAAATGATTACTTTACCTTAAAACCAAAAGCAGGTATAGAATTAAACGGAGAAGTCCCATTAGGAAAAGAAGACAAATGGAAATTAAAGGGATCTCTGGATGTAGAATATGGTTATGAATTAGGTAATGTAACCAAAAGAGAGTATGCAAGACTAGAAAATATAGAAACAGACTATCATAAATTATCAAAACCGGAAAAGGACAAAGGAGAATTAAGAACAGGAGCCCAGGTAGGAGTGGAAATAAAGGATAGATACGGAATATTCCTGACAGGAGAATATACAGCAGGAAATAATAAGAATTCAGACTACAGGGCAGGAATATCATTAAAAGCGGTATTTTAAACTGACTGAGAGAACTCATTGATATGGGTTCTCTCTCTAAAAAATCCATCAAGGAGAGGTTTAAATGAAAAAAATAATTTTCTCAACTATTTTTATTTTTTTAGCATTAATAGTTACATTTATAGTATCACCAAGACCTACAGCATATATAATAAAACAAAGTTTTAAACAAAAAATTGCAAGATCTCCTAGTAACTATGAAGAATATATAAATAAGGTAAAGATTATAAAAAACCAAGAATATAAGTCTAAATATAAAGAAAATTCTTATGATGTCTATATACCTAAAAAGTTGTCTGAAAATGAAAAAATACCGGCTATTATATGGGTACATGGCGGAGCTTTTGTAGGAGGAGATAAATCAGATATTGAAATTTACGCTACTATATTAGCAGCAAAGGGATACGCAGTCTTTACTATTAACTATGAATTAGCTCCTAGTTCTAAATATCCAGGACCCATTAACCAATTGTCAGATTTTTACAAATACTTTGAAAGTATAAATGAAAGATATAATGTTGATTCTTCTAAATTGTTCTTTGCAGGTGATTCAGCTGGAGCTCAAATTGTTGGAGAATTTATTAACAAACAAACAAATACAGAATATTCTATATCAGAAAATACGCCACAGTTAGTAAAAAAAAATAATATAAAAGGAGTTCTGTTATACTGTGGACCATATAATTTTGAAGAAATTGGACAAAATTCTTCATTTATTCAAAAATTTATTTTTGATCAAGTTGGATGGGCTTATTTTGGAGAAAAATTATGGAGGGAGTCTAAGAATGCAAAAACAGCATCTGTTATAAACAATGTATCTAAAGATTTTCCACCGGTTTATATTACAGATGGAAATACAGGGTCTTTTGAAAAACAAGGAACAGCTCTGGTTGAAAAAATGAAACTTTTAAACATTGATGTAACCTTTCGTTTTTTCCCCCTTAAAGAAGTCGAAACAAAACATGAATTCCAATTTCTCTTAGATACAGAACCTGGAGTAAAAGTTTTAAATGATACAATTTATTTTTTAGAAAAATATAACAAATAGAAATTGTTGTGCAAAAGTATAAATACCTTGAGCTGAATAAGAGTTAGTAAAAAAAGAGAAATCATTGGAACAATCTGAAATATAAAAGTAAAGAGAATTAAATATACCACGAGTTTATAAAAAAGATTGTGTGATTAAACATATTTGATATTAATTTTTGCTAGAAGGAGGAAAAAATGAAAAAAAGTATAATAGGTATGATATTATTTATAAGTGTAGTTTCCTTAAGTGCTGAGAAAGAAAGAAGAGAAATAGAAATACTAAATGTGGAAGCCCAAATGCAAAAGACAGATAAAATGGAGAGCTACAGATCAAAGAAGGATATAGCTTGGCATAAAACGGAATATAACAAGGTGTACAAATATTTAAATAAAACTAAAAAATAAGGAGGATGTTGTGGGTAAAAAAATATTATTATTATTTTTATCAAGTTTGATAACTATTACAGCCTATAGTGTTAATGTTGGAACAGAGACAGATAAATCTCTTGAAAACAGTATAACAAAAGATTATGATCAGGATGGAAAATATTCATCATATGAGAAAGCATTAAGAAAAGCACAGGAATCAGTGTATGTAATCTTACCTGAGAAAAGGGGTTACTGGTATACAATGCTTAATATAATAAAAGTTGAGGAAGAGGAACTAATGCTGGATGAAACAGCCAGAATGAGAGGAAGAAAATAGATAAATGGCAGGAGGAGAAATGAAAAAATTAGGAATAATAGGAATAATAGGAATATTGTCTATATTGGTTGGAACGCTTGTCAGTGCAGCACCGACGTATGAGTACAAAAGAGAATTAAGGGAAGGAGCAAGAGGTAAGTGGACAAATTTAAGACAACATTTAAACAGTGGTCAGAGATTAGGAAAAGAGCTTAAAAAAGTAGATGCACAGATAGATAAAAAGATAGCTGAAATTCAGGAAATAGAAGATTTATTGTTTAGAATAGAAGAATATAAAGCAGGAAATAATATGAAATAAATGTGAAGCTATAATGAAAAGATATAACAAATTTGGAATAAAAATAGAAGACAGATTTTAACAAAGTATCAAGTAGGAGATAATAGTCATGATAAAGATGATTATAGATTAAGAATGATGTCAAAAGTAGTATTTTAATCAGAAAAATAAGAGAAAGGGGAGAGTTTTTGTAAAAAAACGCAGGTATGTTCGTACCGGAAACTCTCTCTTCTTATCTCTGAAAGGGTTGGAAATGTACAAAACACGAGTAATAAAAGCAACTCTGGAAATAATAAAGGAGAATAAATTAGAAAAAGCTTCAATAGGTGAAATAATGAAAAAAATGAAATCGAGCCCCGGAAATTTATATTATTATTTTAAGAACAAGAATGAAATATACAAAGAAGTTTTGCACTATTCTTCAAATGAAATAACAAAGAGCCTGAGTGGAGTTAAGAAAAGTGATGATATTCAAGACTATTTATTCGAACTGACAGAAAATTTGGTAAGATTCTTGGAATCAAGGGAAGAAATATTAAATTTTCTGATAAGTATAAAAGGATCTTGTTATATGAAAGAGGATATAGTAATAGAAAAATTGTTATCAAAATTTAAAAATGCACTGATAAAAAAAGAACCTGATGAAAAAATACTGCTAAAATTATGTATGTTCTTGGGAGCAATAAATGAAGTTTTGTATGTAAATAAGCTAAAAAAGGGAAGAATATTGAAAAAAGATGAAATAGCAGAGATAAGTTATTTCTTTTGGGGTAAAAGTAAACATCAGAATAGAGAGTTGGATAGGTTATACTAGATTGGACAAAAAAGAAGTTATGTAATGTCTATAATAAAAAGAGCTTTATCCTCATCAAGTCTTCCTTTTGATGCTGTTTTAAGAATTTTAGTAAGTTTAGCAGTAGAAATATTCAGTAATTGATCTGGAGTAGAGGAATTAAGAAGAATTTCCATAGAAGCATTACCAAAAGTAATAGATTGTGCCTGAAAGGTTCTGAATCTGGTTAATCCTTTTAAAGCCATAGTATTACTGTCAGCCATGTCAGAAAAAGTAAATCTGTTAATTCTAATAACTTCAGCAATAAGAAAAGAATCAATATGTGAAAATTAACCAATACCAATATCAATAACACAAAAAAACATAAAATCACCTACATATAAAGATATAATGGTAACCATTCTACAAAAAATTATACTAATCAACCTTGCTAGATATTGGTAGTAAAACTACATCCTGTTCATTGGATTCAATATAATCGTAGAGTTAACAGTCTAACTTTAGTAGTTAAAACTATAAGGAAGTACAAGTTACCACTCTACCATTAAAATAATTATTACATAACGTAACAAAAATTTTAAGTAGTTAATTTAGCTATTTTAACTACAAATATATTATACAAGGAGGAGTAATGAAAAGATATAAAAAATTATTAGCAATGTTCAACGCATTAGGGATAGTATCGTCAATTTCTATAGCTGCAGAGGCAGAACCATTAACAAAACATGAGAAATTATATAATAATATGGTAAAGAATATAAAACAGGGGAAGAGTAATACAAAAAATTATAAGATACTGGAAGAAGTACTTAAGCAGAGAAATAAAGAGCTAAAAGATTTATATTTACAGAGTGATTATATTGTAAAGCCTGAATATTTGGAGTGGCAGATATTTTTTAGTGGTTTTTATGAAGAGTATGGAGAAGGAAGAGATAATACGAAAGAAAATGCCTTATATCGTACAGATGTCGAGGGATATTATGATACAACGGGTAATTTTATAATGACAGGTGGAAAGAAGAATGGAGTAGCAGGAAAACCATATCAGCCATTACAAAAAGCAAAGGAAATAGATCTCGGAGTAAGTATACCATTAAAAGAAATTAAGAGAGAACCAATTAATTTATCATTGTCACCTACACCTGAAATTGTTATTAATCCTAATGTACCTACAATTAATATTCCTAACAGTATTTCAGCGCCGACTGTAAATTCTATTGATTTTCAACCAATTTCACCTAATTTAGTTGCTCCAATACCTGTAATAGTAAATCCGATCAATTTATCATTTCCTGGAAGTGGGAATGGGGACAACACATGGTTTGGATTAAGCGGAAATAATGCACCGATAAGCCAACAGTCTATGATGGGGGCCGGAGGAGGAACAGGAACATTTGAAACTTTGTTTACAAATGGGAATAATATAAGACAATATATTAATAATACAACATTACAAGGTTATATGGGTGGTCATACGCTTCCCTCAGGAGTTGCTCATACAGAAAATAATTATAGATTTAGCGGAACGGCTTTCTTTGGGAGTATGCTACTGGTTGGAGGAGAACTTATTCCAATTAATAATATGAATTTAACAGTCCTAAAACTGTTAGGAAGCAATAATTTAGCGGTTTTTCATACAGATTCTCATAATGATCACGGAAGCTCCATTTGGAGATTAGATAATACTAATGTAATTTTAAAGGGAGACAGAACTATTCTTTATGATGTTCAATATCATGGATCTGTTGGAGATTCAGGAATGTCTTTTGATAATGGTAATCTTATAGCAGATAATAGCACATCATACACATCAATCTATGATGGTACTACCTATAATTATACCCCACAAAATAGATATATATTTGTAACTATTGCGGATGGGGGAGGAACAGCCAGATATTTATATTTCAAAAATGAAGCTAATGGAAATATTTATTTAAATGGAACTAGAGATATTCTTTCAAACTTTGCATCTGAAGATAATATAAATTATGGTGGTTCATTCTTTGAAAATAGAGGAATAATAGAATTAAATGGTGTTAGCTCTATGGGTTCTGTTTTCGCACGTGAATATAATAGATCGTGGATTAGATATGAAAATGCATTAAACTTAAATGGTGATAAGAGCGTGGGTGTAGCATTTACATTTAATTTCAATACAAATTCAACATTAGGAGCAGGATTGCCTGGAGTATCTGGACCTACTTATGAAAAATCAGCAGTAAAAGATTCAGTATTAAATATAAAGATAGGCGAAAAACAAAATCCAAATGATGCTGATTCAAATGATATAACTATAACAGGAAATACAGCGGCACTCGTTGAACAAGCAACAGCCTTATATTTTAACAATTCAAGTGGGACAATGAAAGATTATAAAATAATGCATACACAATTAGATGCATTAGAATATTCAAAAAAAGCAACATTAATATCATTAGTAAAAGGAAAAGTAATATTAGACGGAACAGATACAACAAATAGATTAAAGATAGATGGCGGAACAGGGAAAACAGGAATTGATAGTATAGGGATATATGCTGGAGCTCTAGGCACACCTGGAACAACACAATCAACAATAGAGAGTTATATTCCATTGACAATCACAAATTCTGATTTATCAACTGCTATTTTTGGTGAAAAAAGAGCAAATATAATAAATAATGGAAATATTACAATATCAGGAAGTAATGGAGTAAAGGGAATAGTAGTCGACAGTTTAGCGCAATCAACAATCGGAGGGAATATTACAATATCAAATGGTGGAGTTTATACAGATTCTTCAAATATTAAGACAGGTTCTGTTGTAATAGGAGCATTAGGTGGATCATCAGTGCTAGGAACAGGGACTGTAACTGCGGATGTATCAGGGAAAGAATCAATAGTATTTTATGCTGATAATTCAACAATAAATATAACAAATAATAGTTCAAATATTAAAGCATTAGATGGTGCATTTGTAATGACATCAACAAATGGAGGAACAATAAAATATGCAGGAAATAGCATTGAAGCAGGGGAAAGATCTTTAATATTTTATTTAGATAATAGTAGTAAAATAGAAATAACAGGATTAACTACTGCTAAAATAACAGGAGCTTCAAATGCAACAGACAGAGGAACAGCCTTTTATTATAAGTCTTTAACACCATATGGAACATTTAATTCAAGTGATATTTCTACATATTTTGCAAATAGATTTAACTCAACTTTAGGTAATTTAACTTTAAATATGGAAGATGGTTCAAGATTATTTATTGTTGACAATGTAGCCATGGATTTGTCAAATACAAATTTAGGTTTAGGTATAATACCAAATGCTCCCATTATAAATACACTGGGAACATCATATAAAACTTTTATGCTTTATCAAAGTGACCTAACTATAGATCAAGCAATTAATCTTGACTCATTAACCGATGATTATAATAATTTAGAAATTGTAACATCTAAAATAGCAAATAGTGGTCAGATGATTACAGGTAGCCAGGCAAATCAAATAGCTTTAGCTCAAGAAAACGGATTAACCCCAGGAGGAGTTGCTCTTCCAAGAAACACAGTAGTTTTAACAAATAACGGAGGAATAATAACACTAGGGGGAGTAAATTCAGTAGGAATATATGCAAATAACGGAGAAATTAATAATACAGGTTCTGGACAGATAAATGTTACAGGAGCTGGTTCCGTGGGAATATATGGAGTGAATGATTCATTAATTGATAATCAGGCAAGTTCTACAATACAAATTTCTAATTCTGGAGTAGGAATATATGGTGAAGGATATAAGCAAGGAACCGCTCAGGCATTTGGAAATGGGAAAATAAATATAACAAATAGTGGTTTGATACATGCAGTAAACTCGACAAATGCTATTGGTATATATGCAAATAATAACAGCACTGGTAATCCTGCCGATTCACAAATAAATTTATCCTCAGGAACAATAGATGTATCAGCCTCAACAGGAGGAGTAGGGGTACATTTAGATAAAGGAACATTAACAGATATTTCATCAACAATAACAGTAGGGAAAAATGGTTTGGCTATTTATGCTAAAGACAGTGCAATCAATTTGGGAGGTTCAACTGTTGTTAACTTGAATGGAGATAATGCTCTTGGAGTATACCTGGCAGGAAATTCAACTGTTTCATCTATGTCTAACTTGACATTTAATATTAGTGGTCAGAATGTGATGTTGTTTAATTTAGATTTTTCAACTGCGCCAACACCAGTATTAATAAACGCTGGATTTGGTATAAATTCTGTAGCCTCAGGTTCGAGCTATATAGGTGGAAATATTATCAATGGTCACATTAAGTATACAACAAACACATCAATGTATTCAAATGGAGTTTTATTTAATGGAAAAAATTCAGAAATTGTAATTGATTCAGGTTCAACTATCCAAGCTGTCGCTGGAGCAAATAATATAGCAGCTGTGGTTATTGATGGAAATATTAATCCTCCGGGGACTTGGTTAAGTAGACCAAATATTGATGGGGAAAATCAGGGAACAATAATACTAGGAGATCAGTCTGTCGGAATACTAGGAAAAAATGGAGCAAGACTTTTAAATAGTGGGAATATTTTAGTTGGAAATGAATCTGTAGGATTAAAATCCTACGCGGCACAGGGAGAAATATTTAACGAAGGCATTATCACAATAGGTAGTAAGTCACAAGGAATGTTTCTAAAAGATGGAATAGGAAATCCAACAGGAGATTTGGTAAATGAAACTACAGGACAAATATTAAGTACGGCTGGAGAAGCAGTGGGAATGTTTGGTGATGATGTTGAGGATACAATAAATCGTGGACTCATTAATTTGACGGGTGATTCATCAATTGGAATGTACATTACAGGAGTTATACCATATAGAACTTTAAATGATGGAATAATAAATATGGGGAATTCATCAAATGTAAATAATCCATCAATAGGTATTTACTCAATAACAGCAGGTGAATCTATTACAAATAATGGTACTATAACATTAGGGCAAAATTCAATAGGAATTTACGGAGATCAGCTATTAATAAATCATAACGGAACATTAAATATTGGGGATAATGGAGTAGGGATATATAGTACAAATGGAACAGTTGCTTTAAACACTGGTTCAGCACTTAATTTTGGTACAAATGAGGCAGTTGGAGTATATGGTTTAGATACTACAATAGTAAATAGCTCAAGTTTTAATCTGGGGAATAAAAATTATGGCTTCATCTTAGAAGGTGGTAGTTTAACAAATAATGTTGGTACAACAGCAACGTTAGGACAGGATTCAGTATATCTATACAGCACAAAAGCTCCACTAGTAGTTAATAATGGAGACTTATATTTAACAGGAAATGATAATATAGCATTTTATACAGCAGCAGATTCATTAACAGGAATTGGAGGAGCAAATGTAACTAATACAGGAATAATAGATGGAACATCAGGACATAATAACATAGGAATATATAATTATGGTGGGGTAGTTACAAATACAGGTTCAATAAAGTTAGGAGATTCTGATTTAGTTTTAAAAACAGATGCAACTGGAGCTCTTGTAGTTGATGTTGATAACAGTAAGTATTCAGTGGGAATATATGGAGAAAATTCATCAATTGATAATCAGGGAAGTATAGTAGCAGGTTATGGTGCTGTCGGAGTAGTAGCCAAAGGTGGAAGTGCAATAAATAAAGGGATGATAACGACAACTGGTAATTATTCAATGGGAATGTATACAGAGGGTGGAGTAATAACAAATGATACTGGTGCAATAATAAATGTAACAGGTAATAATACAGTTGGTATGGCAGGAAAAGGAACAAATTCACATATAATAAATCACGGAACAATAAATGTATTAGGTGATAATTCAATAGCAATGTATGGAAGTTATGGAACAATAATAACAAATACAGGAGTAATAAATATAACAGGAACAAATTCAAATGCTTTTGTTTCACCTGATCCACTTGATCCAAACCATTTTATAGCAGGAACAGTAAATGGTGCAGTAGCTAATAGTAGCTATATTCATCAATCTAGTGGGGTTCATCAATTGCCTACATTAGTGAATGCTGGAATAATAAAAACAAATGGAGTTTTAGCTTTGGATGGGATACAAGTATTAATACAACCAAATCCAAGTACAGTGACACCATCATCTGATCCTGATTATGATTTTGAATTATCAGGAACAGCCATAATAGCAGATCGTATAGTAACAGATAAGCCAATAAAAATTTTACCAGGATTTGCAGATGGAACAATAGCAGATGTATATAAACTGGAAGGAGTAATACAAGCAACATCAGGAAAATATGATTTCATAAGTGGATCATTACTATGGGAGGCAACACCAAAAGTAACAAGTACAGGTTCTGATGTCTATATGTCAAGAAAAGCATATTTAGAGTTTGCTTCTGGGTTATGGTTTGAAGATTTTGGAAAAGCTTTGGATGATAATTTTCTGAATGCAAGAAATAATGAAAAAGCAACAGAAATCTATAATAAAACAGGATATATTAAAACAGAAGAAGAATTTAGACATATAATGGGAAGTCTTGCAGGAAATGTGTATGCTAACATAAATCAGAGAGAGAATGATATAGCAAGAGCCTTTGAAGACTCATTACATATACTTCAGGATTCAACAAATAATACAAAAGAAAATGTAAAAATAAGTGTGATAGGAGGGAAAGGAAAGAATAAAGAGGAAACAGACGGAGTAGTAGGTTATGATTATACAACTACAGGAGTATTAGCGCTAAGAGAAGTAGAAAGAACATATAAACATACATTTGGATATTCACTAGGGTATGTCCATACAGGATTTGAATTTAAAGATGGAAACAAGAGTGAAGAATGGGTAGATACGATACAATTAGGTTTACACAATAAATATAATTCAAAAGGATGGCAGTTAAGAAATGATTTAACAGGAAGAGCAAGTATCCATAATGTGGACAGAAATATAGACTGGGAATCACCGTTAAAAAGATCAGAAATGAATGGAACTTATGAAACATATAGTATAACAAGTGATAATATTTTAGGGAAAGAATTTGAATTAGGAAAAAAAGTAAGTATAATGCCTTATGGAGGAGTAAGAGCAATGTATGTGATGAGACCGACATTTGAGGAAAAGGGACTGGAAGCCCTTGAGTTAGAAGGAAATGATGCATGGAGTGCAAAACCGAGAGCAGGGGTAGAATTAAAAGGAATTTTACCTATAGGAACTAGCTGGCAGCTAAAAGGAACTCTTGATTTTGCTTATGAGTATGAACTTGCAGATCTTAATGAAAGGGAAAAAGCAAGATTAATAGCAGTAGAAAACGGGTATCATAAATTATCAAAACCTGAAGATGAAAAAGGAACATTTAGAACAAAGGCAACAATAGGAGCAGAAGCAGTAGACAGATATGGAATATTCCTGACAGGAGAATATTCAACAGGAAATGATAAAGAAAGTGATTACAGAGCAGGAGTGACATTAAAAGCAGTGTTTTAAGGAGAGGAATAAAAACGAGAGTATTTTTATGGAAAACTTGGTATGTTCATCCTGAAACATTCTCGTTTAAAAAATTAACTAAAATGTGTTATTAAATTATGGAATTGCAACAAAATTTGAGGGTGTGAAAATTAGAGCAACTATACAGAAGATTAGTTTTTCATAATTGTTTATCTATTAAAATATCACTTGAAAAAATAATAAATATGAGATACAATAAGAAGCATAAAAATTTATAGAGAGCAAATATAATATTGCAAAACCTGATCCTTTTAAATTTTAACATTTAAAATCAGATTGCCAAGAAACAAATCTTAACCTCAAATGTAAGGTAACTGTCAATAAAAGGCAGTTACCTTTTCTAATTGGGGTCGTTAGAACAACGAAACGGAATTATACTGTATGGGATCCCGCCATCATTTTCGAAATTTTACACGTTATGACTCTAAAAGGTAAGTTTTGGGACTTTGTATAGATATAAAAACATAATCTGTAGTGCTATAGTAAAGTAGGAACACCAAAATCTAAACAATGATATAATAAAAAAAGAAAGAGGTGTTTTGAA
>NZ_JAMZGM010000085.1 GCF_024158605.1 Sebaldella sp. S0638
ATTTCAAAACACCTCTTTCTTTTTTTATTATATCATTGTTTAGATTTTGGTGTTCCTACTTTACTATAGCACTACACCCCGTGTTTACAAATACCACAATAATTCCACTTTGTTTTCTGATTACGATTAAATAATTGGTAAGATTTTACCCAGTTAAGAGCATTATTAGATTCCTTTTTTTTAAATAATCCTAATCTAGTATAGGCTTCTAATAGCATTGCATTATAACAAGGAACTATCTCCCTAATTCCACCTAAAGGTGAAAATCCTTCGTTTGTTGCTATATTTTGATTTATATACTTTATTAGTTTTTGTGTGTATTTAAGCTTTTCTGTATAAGGAATTTCAGACAATCCCAAAATTCTAAATACAGCAAATAATGGATGTTCAATGTAATCTTTTGTAAGTTTATTAACTAACACAGATGTTTCTAGTAATTTTCTAACTTGATCATCAAATTGTTTTTTATTTTTTTCATAAGATATTCTTAGACCTAGAGAAGATTCCATGTAAATTCTCCTTATTATTTTTCTTTATTTATAACATTAACTACATAAAAAAAACTATCTTTTTCATATTTCCTCTTTATATATAATAAATATTTTATAACAAGATATTGATATCATAGATTCTATCCAATTGTCAATTTTTTTTGAAGTAGAAAATTTTACTATTTATATAATCATCTTTATTTTTATAAATTTAGAATTAAAAAAGGAAAGATTTTTTGAAATGATAGATGTGTATTTCTACTTGTTTTTTTAATGTAATTCTAACCATATTTCACGTCCGATAATATTGCTTATGTTTAAAATAAAATCCCTTTTCTACAAATAGAAGTAGAAAAAGAGATCTCTTTTTACAACATAATTTTTATTGATATAAACTTAAATTATTCATTTAGTTTATTTTCAAAAAGGATATTTAAATATTCTTTCAATCTATCAGTTTTAGGAAAATAGAATTCCTTATTTGATTTTAACCCTTTTTTTATAAATGAACAATTATTATACTCGTATACAACATAATCCATATAATTAATTGGTTTATCAAGATATTCTGAGAATGCATAAAAATAAATATCCTTCATTTTTAACTCTTCCCCATAACCCACTAAAAAATATTCTTCCATATCATTACATTTTTTTTTTATATCCAATTCTTCATTTTTAACATATAATTCATTATATGATTCTTTTATATACTTCTTTAACTTATTTAGTTCATTTGTTGATAATTTTCCTTTTGGGTTTTCAATAATTAACTTAAAATCTTCTATTTTATTTTTTTTAAAAATATAATATTTTATTTCTTCATCAGAACTTCCTTTTTTTATTAGTTTATAATTTGGATAATTACTTTTTTTTACTTCTGGTAATTTTGAAATTTCATATGTTCCATTATCAAAAATTTTTATATTTACATATTTTTTCTCATGTTCAGTTTCATAAAAATACATTTTGGATTTAGAGGAAATCTTTACTTTTTGTTCATCATTTACAAGAGATAATCCATATTTATATTCCAATATAACTTCTTCTGCATTTATATACATCGAAACAAATATTAATAGTAAAATTTTTATCAATATACTCCCCTTTCAGGTGCTGAATTTTCTTTTTCTATGGCATTTTGTGTTGGTTTATAAATTTCTTTGTTTTTTATTTTCGGGTCTTCTGGAGTTTTATTATAAGGAATTCCAACAGTATTCAATTCTTCTGACTCATCATTAGCTAAACCTGGAATTCTGTAATTTATTGTACCTGTTTTTCCATTTGGAATGCTTGTTAGGTTTGTTTGATTTAAAATCTGTTTCATCTCTTCTTCTAATGCTGGCTTCACCATTATTAAATATTTTTGATAAATTTCATCAGTATAATTATTTTGATAATGACTATCAATTTCATTCATAATTGTATTTATGTTACTATTATTTGTTACATTCAAATTAAAAGTTTGAGGATTCTGCATAATTAAGTTTCTATTTTGGTCATAGAATATAGAAAAAGTATCACTTTTATCTTTTATACCATATAAATCATGAAGTCCATGTATTAATTCATGAGAATAAACATATTCAACATCTACTGGTTTTTGTGAAGAAATATCTACTATATTTAAACCAGTTTTAGAGTCAACCCCTATCTTATAATATCCAGTATAAGTTCCATTAAAATCTATATTTACTTTATTTCCACCCTGCTCTGCAGTATTATTTTGATGATTTACTTCTAAAGTATCTTTATGATCTATTATTGATTTTATCAATATTCCACCAATTTCTTTTCCTTTACTACTACCTGAATAACTAACAAAATCATCTTCGTTCAATGTTAATTTATAATTGGTCAATTTATTATTATTTTCCATAAAATCTTTTACAAATGCAGTTTCGTTTTTTATTAAATTTAATTCATTCTTTATCTTTTCACTCTTTTTGTCTACAATGTATTCAGCTATATTTTGAGAAGCTTCATCAGCTAACATTTTGTCTTTTATTTTCTTTATATCATTTTTATCTAAATTATATTCATTTTTTATCTGTTCTAATTTTTGAGTATTTGTCAAATTTTCATCAGAAAAAATACTTTCAATATTTTCTTCCATTACTATTTTTGTCATTGCTAAGACATAGTCCTTGCTTTCATTATTAAGATTCGTTCTTGTTAAAATGTAAACTTCTAAGTTACTCTTTTCTTCTTCATTTAACCCTAATATATTAGTTATTGAATTAATTACTTTATCATGATCTGTTGAAGTCATATAATTATTTACTCTTAATTTTTCTTCGATATCCTGTACGTTAGCTAAGTCGTTTCTTTCTTTTTCTGTTAGTGTCCCCTTATCCCAATCTTTAACTGGCTCTGTTGCCCATAAAGATAATTTTCCATCACTTATTGCATTTTGAATAAAATCAGAAGCTCTTTGTTCTCCATATTGTGCTAATAACTCTGTGTTACTTCCTTTTACTGTATGTACTCCCTCGTGACTTACTATATTATTTAAGCTAAAATTTTCTATACTTGATATATTATCCTTATTTAACCATATTTTTCCATCTTCTCCTACAAATCCTGCTGAATTACTCTTATTTTGTGCCATTGGATCATCTGACGACAGTTCATCTTTTGTATAGAATCCTACTTCTATATCTTTCCCAAATCTTTCAAATAAATCACCGTATCTCGCTTCTATTTCCTGTTCTATTTCTTTATCACTTTTTCCACTTAAATCTATATATCCTGCATTTCTTATTCCCTCAACAAATCTTTCTGTCTGCAATACATCTATAAACCCTCTTTTTTCCTCATTTGCATTTGAATTATCTGCTCCCAGTAATGTCTCTCGGTTATCTTTATTTGCATATAGTATTGTTGTTTCAACTACTTTTTTCATAGCATCTATTTCTGTTCCTGCCAATTCTACACTTTCTTTAAAGTCTTTCCTTCCTTTTTCGGTAGCTAATACCAGTACTCCACTTTCAACAAATGTATTGTAATGACCACTATCTTTATCCTTTGTAGTTTCCTGCATAGTATTTAGGTCTTTGTTTATCTCATCTCCTGATGATTTTCCTATATTTACATTTCCTACAACAGTATTATGAGTTATTCCTTCTTTTTCTTTATCCTGATATTCAAATCCTGCTCCACCACTACTGACAGTTCCGCCTGTTACATTGTAATTATCTTTATTTTTTATATCTTTTCCTATGTATTCATCTATATTCAGTTTACTATTTGTTCCTTCTTCTGTTCCTATTACTGCTCCTGTATTTGTCACTTTTCCTATTGATAAATCTGAATCTTTTCCTACTATAAAGGCACTTGGTGTATCTACATAACTTCTATCTCCTGTTGTCTGATTTCCTCCAATACTTCCATTCATTCCTTTGGCAGCATTATTCCAAATATTCGATGCTCCTCCTGATGTTCCTATTGTTTGAAATCCTGTTCCTACTGAATAATTTGAACTTGATCCGTCTGTCTTACTTGTGTTCTGCTTACTCTTTATATCCAATTCTGCAATATTTCCTGTTACTTTTCCACCATACTGTTCAAAGCCATCTATTGTCATTTTTCCTACATTATTGTAAGTTTCATTCACTCCTACAAATATTCCGTTCTGATAGCTTGTCCCTTCCTGTGTATAATTGGAATTTCCTCCTGATATATTAAAACTTGCTCCACCTGGTCTCCCTGTTACTGTATCAAAAGTCATTCCTCCAAAAGCACTAGTGTTGCTTGAAGATGAACTGTAGTAATTATTTAATTCCACTGCTTTCTTTTCTATCTCTTTTACATTGTTATAAATAAAGGTATCTCCATAAGACTGTGTTCCTTCATATGTTATTTTATCTGTATTATTGTACGTTATACTTGAATTCTCATCAAGTCCGCTTATTACTGTAACTACCCCTGTTTCATAATAAGTGTGGCTCTTACTTTCACTTTGAGAAGCTGTTAAACCTACATTTGCTGATACATAAAAATTATTATTAGCCCCCCTTTGATTTCCTGCAAGACCATTTATTGTCCCTACTGCTGAGTTTATTACTGCTACTCCTCCATTTACCAGTCCTGCTGTTCCGTTTCCTTTGCTCGCTGCCTCTACTCCATTATACATCTGATCTATTCTGTTTAATAATGGTGAACTTATTGAAGCACTTACACCTACATAACTTTCTTTATGTTCTGTCTGCTCGTCATATGTATTTTTTGTAGCTCCGTAATACACTTCTTTACTATTTATTACAATAGCCCCATGCTGAAAGTTTGTTGCTGATAAACTAAATTTATCCCCGTCTACTATCGTTCCATGCCCCAAACTTACATTTGACATTGCCTGTGTTTTCTGATTTATATTTATTGTATCCTCTGTTCTCTGTATTCCTGCTCCTGCTGATATTCCTCCACTGCTTACATCAAAGTTCGATACAAACCCTGTTTTCTTTTCCTGATGATAATAAGAGCTGTTTAATTCTCTTGATGTCGCTGTTACATTTCCTCCAAGATAAGAATCATCTCCTGTTACAAAGGTACTTCCTATTATATTTATATCTGCTTTTGTTACTGTACTTCCTCCTACAAAAAGCTGTGCCTCCACATTCTGCTCTTCATATGATTTTGTATGCTGTTCCCTACTACTGAAAGTCCCTTTATCTGTTCCTTTAGATTCACTGTAAACATCATCTACTTTTGATTCTATATTTATTTTCTCTACATTTAACAAGGCATTTTCTGATACTGCTACTGTTGAGCCTTCTATATTTAAGTTTTTTCCTGATACATATAAATTATCTGCTGATACTACTCCGCCTACATTCTGATTACTTCTGTATACTGCATAGTTATCGCTTCCTGAACCTGAATTATCTTCTCCGCTTAATGTTAAGGCTCCTATTGTTACATTCTCTTTTACATCAAGGATTACTGTTTTTCCTCCAAGTATTCCAGCTTTTGAATCATAATTATTCGCTTCTATATATGTTGTCCCTCCTGAGCTTATTTCTCCTATACTCAAAAGATTTTCATGTTGGGTATTATTATTACTGTTTCCATAACTGTTTGCTGTAACCTTGCTTGAACTGTTTATTACATCTCCATTTTGAGCTGTTAACGCTACTGATTCTATTCCTCTTATTACTCCACCTATATTTTCTATATTGCCTTCTGTTGCTGTTATTGATACCTGATTCCCTCTTATTTCTGATAATTGATTTGTATCTGTTACGTTGTATACTCTTCCTGCATTTATATATGTTACTCCGCCATTTCCTATTAACTGCCCGTTATTTCTTAATTCATCTGCTGTTATAGCTGTTAGTTCCAGTCCTCCTACCCTGTCTCTTCCATCTGTTTCTATTGTTGCTAGCGTTGCCTGACTTAAATATACCTTTGGCACCAGTACCTTTTCTCCGTTTACTACTTCATACTCATACCAGATTATATCACTCTTAAGAGCTTTTACCTGATCCGGAGTTAAAGCTACTCCTACTGATAACTGTAAATCCTTTTGTAATTCTACTGAATTATCAAGCATTGCTTTCATCAGTTCTTTATCACTTAGACCATTTATAAATCTAGTTCCCAGTTTATCTGATATTGCTCTTGTTACTAGGAGATACTCATAATATGAATCTCCTAATCTTCTTGCCATATTCCAGTCACTGTTTTCATCATAGCCTATTCTTGATAAATAATAATCACTTCCATAAAACTCTCCAAGATTTATATACTGACTTCTTGTTTCAAGAAGATATTTTGAGTTTGAATCCTTTGATGTACTAAAAAGACTACTTTGAGCTGATAATGGATCTATCGGTAATACACCCGTTGCTATTATCTCTCCTATTGGTGTCATATTTTTTACTACATTTACTATTCCAGTACCACTGCTTACTCCAGTATTTACTGTTTTTCCTGATACAAGTCCTCCTGCTGTTGTACTTCCTGTTATTATCTGTTTTGATGTATCTACTCCTGATGTCAGTTCAAGATTTCCTGTATTTATGATCAGATTTCTTGCTTCTATCACACTTGCCTGTCCTGTTACATAAGCCTGATCTCCGTTCTCTATTCCTCTCCAGTATTTCACATGATATTTTCTAGCACTTCCGCTTCCATAATGTTCTTGTTTATAGTATTCTACACCATCTTTTAACTGAACTAAATCTCCTAATGTTGTATTATTTCTTATAGTTCCAGCTGTTAATTCTGCTGTATTTCCTGCTGATATTTTTCCGTCTTTATTATTTAACTCATTTGCTGTTATTGATATATTATTTCCTGCCGATATATTAGCATATGTTGTTACTGCATTACTTCTTATTTTTCCTTTCAGTGCTACTCCCGGGAACTGTGTTGAACTTGTTCTTATATATGTACTCTCGTCCATTGGATACCTGTCAAAATATCCTTCTACCGATCCCTGAGTGAAATGTTTATAGTCCACCGCTGTTGGATTTAAATCCCATAAATCCTGTAAAAAGATATTCGCAAGTAAAAACTGATACTCTGCTCTATCTAATACCGCAAGTAACCCTGTTTTATATAAACCTTCCAACTTATTTGATTTATTTTCTCCATATTCTTCATTTTTCCATTTACCCATTACTTCTGCTTCTGTTAATATTTGACCATCCCACGTCTCATAATAGATTTCATAGTCATTAAGCCCGTCTACTCTTCCTATATTATCTATCTTTGTTACATTCATATTTATATCACCAGAACTTTGTATCATTCCTGTCTGATTCAAAAGATAATTACCGTTTAAATTTATTACTCCTGTTGATAATAATTCTCCACTTAAATTTTCTAATGTATTAAATCCTATATCAAGTAAATTTCCGCCGTATATTGCTTTAGTTGCATTATTTGTCAGTTTGTCCGCTGCTCTTAATACTGTCTGCTCTCCAAATGCTATTAAGTCATTATTTATTATGTTATAACCTGATATGTTTCCGTTTGTTCCTGTTATTATACTGTTATTTATTACATTTCCTGTACCTTGTACTACTATAGAACCAGAAGCCAGTTCCACATTGTTAGTTATATCATGACCTTTTAATTCTATGTAGCCTTTTCCTGTTATCATATCTGTATGTAAAATATCATAGGCATTTACTCGCAAATCATTTTCGCCATGCAGGGTTCCTCTTAAGTCTATATTTCCCGAAGTTGTTAGATATACTCCTGTTCCTTTTATACTTCCGCCAATATTATTATATCCTGATAAATTATACAGTTCTATTATATTTGATTCTAAACTTCCTGTATTAGTTAAATTGCTTCCTGATAATATTACCTTTTGGTTAGAACCTATATATCCTGTATTATTTAGTGTTGTATTCCCTGCATTTATTACTTCTTCTGCTATTATCTGACCACTGTTATTTAAAAATGGTGTTATTAATTCTACATTGGTTCCACTTAACTGACCCTGATTTAATATATTAGCTCCTTTTAATTTTGCTGTATTTATTCCTGTTACTTTATTCGCATTATGAATATTTGTATTTTCTACATCTAAGGCTGATGTTAATATCTCCCCCTGATTATAGAAAGTTGTTCCTCTTGTTAATAAGCTATCTACTGCTTTCAAACTTCCATGATTTATTAAATCTCTTGTATTTAAGCTTCCTCCGACATTTAATAAATTATAGTTATTCAGATTTCCAAGGATCAGAAAACCACCATTGGTATTTAATACTCCATAATTTACTACATTTCCTGTTGATGTTATTTCTTCGCCTGTATTTAATGTTCCTGTGTTTGTTAAATTATTTGTTGTAAGTACCTTATTTGTTACTAATTCATTCTGATTATCTAAATCTAATACTGTTATACTTCCTTCTCCTACTATTTTTCCTGTATTAACTACTGTTTTAGATGTTATCTCTCCTGTACTCTGAACACTTCCGCTGTTTGTTAAATTTTGTAAATTTATTTTGTTTTTTCCATACAAAGTTCCTTCATTTATTACTGTTCCACCTATATGAAGTATATTATCTGTTAAGATTCTTCCTTTATTTGTTGTACTTAAACCTATTGTTATATTTCCTTCACTTTGCATATCTGAGCTGTTAAAAAGTACTCCTGATATATTTATCAGGTCTTTTCCGTATACTATATTTGATGTAGTTAAATTTCCTGATACTGTCAATCCTTTTTCTGATATTACTTTACCTGTATTTACAATATCGTTCCCTACTGATATATTTCCTTTTGCGTATATGTTAGTCTGATTGTCCAGTTTTCCTGTTATATTTATATTATCTGCCTGTGTCCCTGTTCCTGCTAAAATTGTTTTATCTGCTGATATATTTATATTCCCCTCTGTATATGTCGAACCTTCCTGAATATATTCTTTAGCTTTTATTTCTACCCCTGAATTTCCTTGGACTTGGTTGGTTTTTACCGTTCCATCAGCGTTGATAGCAAGCACCTTGTACCCGATCATATCTGATTTGACTCCCAAGTCACCACCGTTTGCTACAACCTTTATCTGCTGACCATAAATTGATCCGTAGGCTGAGGCTGATATTAACATATCTCCATTATATGAGGCTTTGTTTATATATTCTCTTGTATTTGGGTTATAGTCAAACTCTCCTGCTATTAAATCCAAGTCCCCATCTTTTGCACTTATTATTCCGTCTATACTTATCTGCTTTGATAGTAAGGCTAGATATTGTAATCCTTCTGCATTTATTCCCTCACGACCAATATCTATCTTGCCCCCACGAATATTGAAGGGCTGGATGTCTCCATTTGCGTCTAAAAATACTTTTGAGGTTGTAAAAATTACTTTGTCAAAATTTATAAAGCCTGTATTATTAAGGTAAAATCCATTTTGTGATGAGAAAATTAAGTCTGTTTTCTTATCTGACATTACTTCTAACCAGTTTTCTATTTCTGCTCTCTCTGCTCCGTTTACTCTGTTTAGTATTAATCTTGCATATTGTTCTTTACTTAAATTTGGATTACTTGCCATCATTCCTGCAAGATAACTTCTTCCTACTCCTTGTCCAAAGTTATTAAATACTGTCGGGTCTTTTGTCCTGAATTCACTAAAATCATTAACGCTAATCCCCTTATTATTGGGAGTATTTATATTAATTATGTTTGTCCCATTTTGTGCTCTGTCCACACTTGTATTCTGTCGTACTCCTTTATCTACTTTTATATCTGCATAAACTGTATTTGCCAATAAATTTACTAACATCCATAATGCCAGTACCTTTTTTATTTTCCCTCTTTTCATTAGTTCCTCCCTGCCTTATTCAATAATCTTATTCGCTATGCATTGATTCATGACTTCTTACTGTATTTTCTCCAATATTATCATTTTGAGTAGTTACATTTATTACTATTTCTTTATCTTCTTCTATGGATTTATCCTCAATTTTATTCTCTTCTAAAGCAAAACCAAAGTTTACTAATACACAAAACACTAATATACTTTTTCTCACTATTCCTCCTTTAATTCCTCAAGTTAAAATTTTATTCCAAATGTCACATATACTTCATCTGATGGTTTTCTTACATATCCTGATACCTTATCAGGTTTGGCATATGCTATATCTATATTTAATATTTCTCCATAATACTTTACCCCTAAAGCAAATCCTCTTATATATCCATATCTATACATATCATGAACTTCATTATTCCATGTTTCCCCAAAGTCATAAGCTATATATGGTGATATACTCCCTATCTTCGGTATATTCAAATTATATGACAGTTCATTTTTTACATAATATCCCTTATCTCCTGATATGGAATCTCCCTTGTATCCTCTTACTGTATATTCATCTCCCATACTTATCTTTTCACTTCCATAAAGTACATCTTGGGTATATTGTCCTACTCCTACCAATCTATAGGTAAATCTCTGTTTTCCTATCGACATTGGCTTATACCAGTTTACATTCAATCCATATTTGTCAAATCTTCCCTTAGGATCATATATTTCTTTTTCATGATCATCTGCTGATCTGAACCAAGGTAGCCCTCTGTCATATGATAAATCAAAACCAAGTATTCCTCCAAAGAAGCCACGACTGTAATTTACTCCAAGACTCCCTATTGTTAATCTTCTGTCTACAAGCTGAACATCTTCAAAGTAATTCTGATTTGTCTTTAACTTTAATCCTCCGTTTATACTTATCTTACTCATTTTATTTCTGTATACAACTCTGTCTGCATTCATATTAAACTGCGTTGATCTCCCGCTTGTATCATACAATCCATTATACCCTATTTGCCAATAAATTTACTAGCATCCATAATGCCAGTATCTTTTTTATTTTCCCTCTTTTCATTCATTCCTCCCGTTTTTTATTAAAATTTATTTGTTAACTCCAAAAAAATCATTTATATCTGTAAAATCCCATTCATTCCATTTCTCACTGTTATAGAAAAGAAAATGATCATAATTTGCATAACCTATTGAGCCTGTTATTTTTTCCTTATCTGTAAAATCAAATAGATCTTCATTGAAATATAGTTTATGCTCTACATCATCATAAAATATCGCATTTTTTCTTGTTTTATTATTAAACTGCTTTTTATTTGTTGAATTACTTACAACTATTTTTACTCCTTCATCATTCCATTTTGATGTAAAACTCTTGCTCATTGAATTTAATATATTTTCTTTTTCTGCTGTCGTTAACTCTGATAATTTATTTAATTCTTCTTCAAATGTTTCTTCTTTTGATACTTTTTCTAAAAAATAACTGTATAATTTCTCTGCAGCATCTACTTTTCCTGATATTTTATACCCTGATAATTTATACATTCTAGCTTCAGTGTCTCTTCCTTTTTTCGTAAACATATGCAATGGAAGACCCATAAAATCAAAACCTTGATCTGCATTTACTGTTAAATATTTCGGTCCTGCTATGTCGATATAGATTGTTGAACTATATGTCAATCCTCCTATTAATGTTAATAATACCAATAATTTTTTCATTATTTTTCCCATCCTCTCTTTTTATTAATATTTCACTATATTTACTATTTTATCTTTTTTAAATTCTGTTACACTTTTTAATTTCCCATCTTTGTAATATTCTTTCCATATTCCGTCTTTTCTATTATTTTTAAAATTTCCTTCTCTTAATATCTGACCATTATCATAATACGAAGTGTACTCAACTGAAGCTCCTTTATATATTTTTCTCTGATCTAACACTCCATTTATATCATATTTGGATATTTCAAATGTATCTGATGAAACAACTTCACTTTCATAGAAAAGTATATCTTTTCTATTGTAACACTTTATATTTTGCATCGGGTAACCTTCTTCAAATTCTACATCTATTTTAGATATTTTAGTCATATTTATATTTTCTGTATCGCATAAACTTGAAATATTATTTCCTTCCTTCGATGCTATACTCAATTCTTCCGGGAAATTTATTATACTTACATTACCATTTAATACTTTCCCTTCTGATGTATATATTCTTTTTTTATTTTTTCCTTTTTCCAATTTTATATCAAAAAAATCAACTTCTGTTGAAGAAATTAATAAAATTGAAATGCAGAAATAAATTAATATTTTCATCATTCCCTGCCTTTTTTATTATTATAGTCTATTTCTTAACTTTTACTCTCTTTAATTAGTCTGTCTAACATCTTTCTGTTATAGTTTTCAAAATCCTCTTCTGACACTTCAAATACTTTATATATTATCCTGTAATATCTTCCGCCAGCTGGTTCCGACCAAATGTCCAGAACATAATATTTTCCTGCTTCCAAAGTAGCTGATAATTCTCCGTCATAACCTATCCCTAAAGGTCTTTTTACCTGAAAAGTATGTCTTCCAGGAGATAAATGTACTCTGTCTCCATTTACTTTAAATTTCGATTTATCTACTTCTATTAAGGTTACATTCTTAGTTATTCCTAAAACTGCTACTTCTTCTTTAGATAAATTTTCAGCTGTCGGGTGTACAAAAACCTTATTTGTTATTTTTTTTGCATTTAACTGAAATGATAATACCAAAATTAAAACTACCAAAAAAATATTTTTTCTCATGTTTAACTCCTTTTTTTAAAATTTTATTCCAAATGTCAAATATACCTCATCTGATGGTTTTCTTATATATCCTGATACCTTATCAGGTTTGGCATATGCTATATCTATATTCAATATTTCTCCATAATACTTTAACCCTAAAGCAAATCCTCTTATATATCCATATCTATAAATATCATGAACTTCATTATTCCATGTTTCCCCAAAGTCATAAGCTATATATGGGGATATACTCCCTATCTTCGGTACATTCAAATTATATGACAGTTCATTTTTTACATAATATCCTTTATCTCCTGATATTGAATCTCCTTTATATCCTCTTACTGTGTACTCATCTCCCATACTTATCTTTTCACTTCCATAAAGTACATCTTCTGTATATTGTCCTACTCCTACAAGTCTGTAAGTAAATCTTTGCTTTCCTATTGCTATTGGCTTATACCAGTTTATATTCAAACCATATTTATCAAATCTTCCTTTGGGATCATATATTTCCTTATCGTGATCATCTGCTGATCTGAACCATGGAAGTCCCCTGTCATAAGATAAGTCAAATCCTAGAATTCCTCCAAAGAAACCCCTGCTGTAGTTTACTCCTAAACTTCCTATTGTCAGTCTTCTGTCTACAAGCTGGACATCTTCAAAGTAATTCTGATTTGCTTTTAACTTTAGTCCACCGTTTACACTTATCTTACTCATTTTATTTCTGTATACCACTCTGTCTGCATTAAGATTAAACTGTGTTGATCTTCCACTTGTATCATAAAGTCCGTTATACCCCTCAGTGCTACTTATATAGTAGGAATGACTGTAACCTGTACTAAATGTCCAATATCTGAATGGAAATGAATAATTCACTGACCAGTCTTCATTAAATCTCTCTTTTTTCAGTTCCACATCTTCCGCTAGCAGATCTTCCTTATCCTTAATTATTGTTCCTGGAGCCACTGATGATGAACCTGACGGATCATTTCTTGTTGGTCTTTTATTTCTTCCCCTTTGGTATGAGGCATAAAGACTGTCATTTATTCCCAAAAGATTATCTTTTGTAAAATCTATCTTGGCTCTGTCTCTTCCTGTTGATTCATCTCCATAATTGTTATATGATACATTTACATTGAATGTTCTGCTCTGTTGGTTTTCTATCTGTAAAATAGAACTTCCTGCTTCCTGTCCGGGTGCTATTTTTATTTCTACATTATTACTTGATACTCTGTTAAACTGATCTGTGGCTTGTTCTGTATCCTGTAGTCTTAGAATTCTTCTTTTATTCTTGGGAAGGGTCATAAATACTTTTAGTCTGTCAAAGAATTTATTCTCATTCAGACTGGCACCTTCAAATGTTCCGGGTAATGTTATTAATTTTATAATTCCTTCATTTAAATTTTGTGTCTCATCAAGTCTTACTCTTGTGGTTATATATCCTTTTTCTATGTATTTATTATTAATATCTGTCATCAGCTTATTTATATCTTTGGAACTGAGTTTTCTATTCAGATATTTCTTTGTCACAGTTTTTATTTCAGAATTACTTAAAAGATTATACTCATCTGACAATTCTATTTTCCTGATAAAAAACCTTGTACTTGTATCTACTTCACCTGTATCATTTATTATTTTAGGCTCTTTTCCGAAATTTTCGTTTTCAAGTTCTTTTTGTCTTCGCTCTTGTTCCTGCTGTCTTCTCTCATTTTCTATTGCAGAATTATTTCTCTCAATTATGTCTCCAACTCCTGCTGAAAATATTATACTTCCCAATAAAAAAATTGCTATTATTTTCTTCTTCATCTTTTCTCCTTTAAAAAAAATAAAGTAACAGATAAATGAGATATTTAGTAATTGCAATAAGTGTTAACTTAAAATGATACTATGAATATTTCTATTATACGTTACTTTATATATATGTCTATTTATAACTTTGATTTTCCTTAGTTTAATTATTATACATTGATTTATTGAACTTTGTCAACATTTTCTTATATAACTTCTTTTGAATATTTTAACAATTTAATGTGAACTCAAAGTGAAGTCTTTATATAATCTTTTTTTTATAAAAAGTAAATTGATATCCAAATGACAGAGTCAGTTTTTGTATATCAAAATTATAATCATGGCTGAAACTTTCTTTATCCTCATAATTATATATTTTCTCTTCTGCTTCAGATTGTGTAATATCGTATGTCAAGTCTACCAAGAAATTTTTATATTCTATTCCTACGCCTAATCCATAGTATATTTTGTTTTTCATTTTTGAATTATATTCTTCTACTAATTTTCCTGTTTTTATATTATTTAAATTTACACTTGTTTCTCCTGAATTTATTGAATATCCTAAATTAGCTTTAACATATGGTGTTACTCCTGTAAAATTTCTAAAATTATATCTTGCAGTAAGGTATATAGGAATACTATCCAAACTGTCCGAATCGTAGCTGTAATCAATATTTTCAGAGTATACTCTTCTATTTCCTGGTTGATCCATGTCACTTTTTCTATATTCTAATCCTGCCCCTATTTGTAAGTTTGTTAATATTTCCCTTCTGTACTCAACACCAAAATGAAAACCACTTTCTACAAATTTATCCAAATCATATTCAGAATATATGTCTTTATCAAAATTAGTAGAACTTGACAAGTCATATCCGCCTCTTACTTCAATTACATTATGCCCTGCGAATGCTAATGAACCGATTAATCCAACAATAAGTAATTTTTTTTTCATGTTTCCTCCTCATAATAATAAAAAAATTATAACAAAACATTAATATCATAGGTTAGATACAATTGTCAATTATTTTTTTAGTGGGAAAGTTTTATTTATTTATACTCTGTCATCATTTTATATAAAATTATAATTAAAAATCGAGATATTTTTGAAATGATATGTATGTATCTTAGATTACTTTTTTTAACGTAATTCTAGCCAAAAACAACGTTCGATAATAACGCTTATATTCATATTAAAAGGGAGTGTGCAAGAAAGTCTGTAAATTAAATCTGATATAATAAAAGATTTGTTTTTCATATATTGATTTATCT
>NZ_JAMZGM010000086.1 GCF_024158605.1 Sebaldella sp. S0638
TTATCTCCTAAAGAATATTTGAAAAAAATTTCATAATAGACAAGATAAATGTGTCCACATTATTGACATAAGTACAAGGTTCATATTCAGACAGACTAACATAAATAAAAAAATTATAGGAGGAAAGAAATGCAAAAATTAAAATTTTTTATAAACGGTGAATGGAGAGAATCAAAAACTGACAAGTATTATGACATATACAATCCAAGTACAGGAGAAGTAATAGCGCAGACTCCGTGCTGCACAAAGGAAGAAGTGGAAGAAGCCGTTCAGGCAGCCAAAGAAGCATTTGAATCATGGGCAGCAATTCCTGTAATGAAAAGAGTGCAGGTTTTATACAAATTCAGAGATTTGCTGGATCAGAGAATGGACGAACTGACAGAGATTCTGTGTAAAGAACATGGTAAAAACTGGGCAGAAGGACAGGGAGACTTATTAAAGGTAAAAGAACCTGTGGAACTCGCATGCAGTGCTCCTCTGTTAATGATGGGAGAGTCTTTGATGAATACTTCTACAGGATATGATACGGTACTTTACAGAGAACCTCTTGGTGTATTTGCCGGTATAGCGCCGTTTAATTTTCCGGGGATGATACCTATGGGATGGATGGTTCCTTTATGTATAGCCACAGGAAATACAATGGTACTAAAAGCATCAAGTACAACTCCTATGACAAGCTATAAGCTTGCTGAGCTTCTTGTAGAGGCAGGACTGCCAAAAGGAGTATTAAATATAGTAACAAGTTCAAGAAATGAAGCAGAAATTCTGTTGTCACACCCTGATGTAAAGGGAATTTCATTTGTAGGATCTACATCTGTAGGGCTTCATGTATATTCTACAGGAGCTGCACACGGAAAAAGAGTACAGGCATTATGTGAAGCGAAAAACCATGCATTAGTGCTGGAAGACTGCGTACTTGAGAGATCTGTAAGAGGAATTATAAACTCTGCATTTGGATGTGCCGGAGAAAGATGTATGGCTCTTCCTACAATATGCGTACAGGAAAGTATAGCGGATAAATTTGTGGCAAAATTAATAGAAGTGGCAAAGGAATTGAAAATAGGACCTGCATATGATAAAACAACTGATCTCGGACCTGTAGTCACAGCAGATCACAGAAAATATGTAGAAGGATGGATACAAAAAGGTATAGACGAAGGAGCAAAGCTTGTTCTTGACGGAAGAGGAGTAACTGTACCGGGATATGAAAACGGATTCTATATGGGGCCTACAATTTTTGACTATGTAACAGAGGAGATGGAAGTAGGACAAAAAGAAATATTTGGCCCGGTATTATGTATAAAGAGAGTAAAAGACTTTGAAGAAGGAATAACAATGATGAATGCAAATGAATTTGCCAACGGATCTGTTATTTATACAAGCAACGGATATTACGGACGTGAATTTGCAAGACGTACTGACGGAGGAATGGTAGGGATAAACGTAGGAGTGCCGGTACCGGTAGGATTGTTTCCATTTAACGGACACAAGCGTTCTTTCTTTGGAGACCTTCATACACTTGGAAAAGACGGGGTAAAATTCTTTACTGAAGCCAAAGTAGTAACAAGCACATGGTTTACAGAGGAGGATAATAAAGCAAAAGTAGACACATGGGATGGTTCGGTAGTAAAATAAGGAGTCGGAAAATTCCTTTTGGTACCTTTGATATCATTAAGAAAACTTTTTGATAATCGTTAAAATTCTTAGTATTGGAGGAGAAATGAAATATATAAAATTAACTACTGCACAGGCACTGGTAAGATTTTTGGATAATCAGTATGTAAGTTTTGACGGGCATGAGGAAAAATTCATAGAAGGAGTCTTTACCATATTCGGTCATGGAAATGTACTGGGAATAGGACAGGCACTGGAAGAAAATCCCGGAGACCTGAAAGTTCATCAGGGAAGAAATGAGCAGGGAATGGCATTGGCAGCGGTAGCATTTGCGAAACAGAAAAACAGAAAGAAAATATATGCCTGTACTACATCTGTAGGACCGGGAGCTGCAAATATGGTTACGGCAGCAGGTACGGCAACTGCAAATAATATTCCGGTACTTTTGCTTCCGGGAGATACATTTGCCACAAGACAGCCTGATCCTGTATTACAGCAGGTAGAGCAGACTTATAACCTGTCTGTGACTACAAATGATGCATTCAGAGCAGTGACAAAGTACTGGGACAGAGTGACAAGACCCGAACAGCTTATGTCAGCAATGATAAATGCAATGAGAGTGCTCACTGATATAGGGAATACAGGAGCTGTATGTGTAGCAATGCCTCAGGATGTACAGGGGGAAGTTTTTGACTTTCCTGAGAGTTTCCTTGCGAAAAGAGTGCATGTAATAGACAGAAGAATCGGAACACCTACAGAATTTAAAAATGCAGCAGAATTAATAAAAAGAAAGAAAAAGCCTGTTATAATATGCGGCGGAGGAGTAAGATACTCTGAAGCAGGTGAAGAACTGAAAAAATTCGCAAAAGATTTTAATATACCAATAGGTGAAACACAGGCAGGGAAAAGCAGCATAGAAAATGATTTTGAGCTGAACATGGGCGGAATCGGGGTTACCGGGAATCTCGCGGCAAATACAATTGCAGCAAAAGCTGATCTGGTAATAGGTATAGGAACCAGATTTACCGACTTTACTTCAGGGTCAAAGGCTTTATTCCAAAATGAAAATGTGGAATTTCTTACGATAAATGCTTCGGATTTTCATGCTGAAAAGATGGATGCGGTAAAAATAGTAGGAGATGCAAAAGTGTGTCTTGAGGAATTAAATAAACAGCTTTCAAAAGACGGGTATAAAAGTGCCTATAGCAGTGAACCTGAAAGAGCAAAAGCCGACTGGCAGAGTGAGCTTTCGAGACTTCGCGGAATAAAATTCACTAAAACAGGATTTAAGGCCGAAGTACCTGATCAGATAGAAGAAAGTCTCAATGAAATTTTTGAGCTGTACGGCGGAGCTCTTACACAGACAGAAGTGCTTGGTGTAATAAATGATTTTCTAAAGAAAGATTATGTAGTAGTAGGATCATCGGGAAGTCTTCCGGGAGACCTGCAAAGAGTATGGGAAACAAATGAAAAATACAGCTACCATATGGAATATGGATATTCATGTATGGGATATGAAATAAACGGTGCTCTTGGTGTAAAAATGGCTGATCCTTCAAAAGAAGTTTATGCAATGGTAGGAGACGGAAGTTATCTGATGCTTCATTCGGAACTGGTGACTTCTATTCAGGAAAATAAAAAGATAAATGTACTTTTATTTGATAACTGTGGTTTCGGATGTATTAATAACCTGCAGATGGGGAATGGAATGGGAAGTTTTGAGACTGAATTCAGAAACAGGGAAAGTAAAAAACTTATTCCTATAGATTACGCAAAAGCTGCTTCGGGATATGGAGTAAAAACTTATTCTGTAAGAACTCTGGAAGAATTGAGAAATGCTCTGGAAGATGCAAAAAAACAGGAGATTTCTACTTTGATAGATATAAAGGTGCTTCCAAAAACAATGACAAACGGATATGAATCATGGTGGCATGTAGGAGTAGCCGGTGTGTCGGAAAAAGATTCCATCAAAAAAGCTTTTGAAGAAAAAGAAGATGGTTTGAAAAAAGCGAGAAAATATTAAAAATAAAGGAGAGATCTTAATGTTAAAAATAGGAATTATAGGTGCTGGAAGAATCGGTCAGGTTCATGCAGAGAGTATTACAAAATATGTAAAAGAAGCAGAAGTAAAGTCAATAGCTGATGTGTACCTTAATGATCAGGTAAAAGAATGGGCAGCAAATATGGGGATTACAGAAGTATACAATGATTATAAAAAAATACTGGAAGATAAAGAGATCGATGCTGTATTAATCTGTTCTTCTACAGATACACACTCTCCTATATCTATAGAAGCTATAAATGCAGGAAAGCATGTATTTTGTGAAAAGCCAATAGATCATGATGTAGAAAGAATAAAAAATGTAATAAAAGCGCTGGAAAGCTCAAAAGTAAAATATCAGGTAGGGTTTAACAGAAGATTTGACCATAATTTCAGAGCTGTGAAAGAAGCAGTGGCAGCTGGAAAAATAGGTCAGCCTCATATTCTTAAAATAACTTCAAGAGATCCTATGCCGCCTGCAGTAGAGTATATAAAAGTATCGGGCGGGATGTTCCTTGATATGACAATACATGATTTCGACATGGTAAGATATCTTCTTGACAGTGAAGTAGAAGAAGTATATGCACAGGGAGCAGTTCTTGTGGATAAAAGAATAGGTGAAGAGGGAGATATAGATACTGCAATTATAACAATGAAAATGGAAAACGGAGCACTTGCAGTAATTGATAACTCAAGACAGGCTGCTTACGGATATGATCAGAGAGCGGAAGTTTTCGGATCAAAGGGTCAGGTAGCGGCGTATAATGATACTACTTCAACAGCGGAATTATCAAATGCTGACGGAGTAACTAAGGAAAAACCTCTGTTTTTCTTCCTTGAAAGATATATGCAGGCATATGCACAGGAAATAAGAGAATTCATAGAAGCAATCACTCAGGATAAAGAAGTGCCTGTAGGAGCAGTAGATGGACTAAAGCCTGTACTTATAGGTCTTGCAGCAAAGAAATCAATAGAAGAAAACAGACCTGTAAAAATATCTGAAATAAGTTTTTAACTGCCTGAACTATAAGAATTTCATAGTTACGGCACTAAATATAAATAATACCCGGGTACTGACTTATATACCTCTTAAAATAACAGTATCCGGGATATCTTAAAAATTCGGGAGGAAAGTATGTTAAGTGGAAAAGTAAAATTAGCTATTGCACCTATAGCATGGACAAATGACGATATGCCTGATTTGGGAAGTGAAAATACATTTGAGCAATGTGTAAGCGAAATGGCATTAGCTGGATTTACAGGGACAGAAGTGGGAAATAAGTATCCCAGAGATACAGCAGTGCTGAAAAAAGCTTTGGAACTAAGAGGGCTGAATGTAGCCAGTGCATGGTTTAGTGCATTTCTTACTACTAAGCCTTATGAAGAAACTAAGACTGAGTTCATAAAACACAGAGATTTTCTTCATGCAATGGGAGCAAAAGTAATAGTTGTTTCTGAACAGGGTCACAGTGTACAGGGGCAGATAGATACTCCGGTATTTGATAAAAAACCTGTATTTACTGATGAAGAGTGGACAAAACTAGCAGAAGGGCTGAATAAGCTTGGTGAGTTAGCTAAAGAAAAAGGTATGAAAATAGTATATCACCACCATATGGGAACAGGAGTACAGACAGAGGAAGAAGTGGATAAACTTATGAATATGACAGATGAAAATCTGGTATATCTGCTGTATGATTCAGGACATCTTAAGTTTTCCGGGGAAGATACAATCTCTGTATTAAAAAAATATATAAACAGAATAAAGCATGTACACTTAAAAGATATAAGACCAGAAGTAGTAGAAAAAGTAAAAAATGAAAAGTGGAGCTTTTTGAAAGCGGTAAGAGAAGGGGCGTTCACAGTTCCGGGAGACGGCTGTATCGACTTTGAACCGATTTTCAAAATACTTGATGATAATAATTATGAAGGATGGTTTGTAGTAGAAGCCGAGCAGGATCCTGCCAAGGCAAATCCTCTGGAATATGCAATAAAAGCAAGAAAATACATTAAGGAAAAAGCCGGAATATAGGCAAAGAATAAGAAAGTATAAATGATAAAAAACTAGGACAGGTGGAGAAAACTCATGGTTATGAAGAAAAGATTTAGATTAGCGGTTTTAGTCATACTCCTTTTAATAATTCAGACTAATATATTTGGAGATGAAAAGATGTTGGAAGAATTCAAGATAGCATTTATATCAGACGCTCATTTTCATGATGTATATGCTGATTTTGAAGATGAATCATTTGACGGACTGAAAAATAGCATTACCGGGAAAAATGCAAAGATAAGAACAATGGAAGCAGAATTGACTTCCACGAGACTTTTTAATGAGAATTACTATGCATTAACCGCTGCTTTGGATAATGTGGCAGAACAAAAAATAAAGTATGTGGGACTTGCTGGAGATTTCAGCGATGACGGGCAGATTGTCCACATCAGGGGACTGAAAAAGATACTAGACTCATATACGGATAAATACGGCATACAGTTTTTCGCAGTTATGGGAAATCATGATCCGGTGAAACCGGTGGATAATCCCAACGGAAAAAGTGATTTTCTCGGAAAAGGCGGAATGGAGCAGAGGATTTTCAGCAAGGGTGCCAAAGAATGTGTCGGTTACAGCGGGGATAAAGCGCTGATTGATACAGGCAGCGGTAATCCCACAGTGTGTACACAGGAGATTTTGGAATTAGGATATGAAAAAATAGCAGGAGAAATGGGGAAGTACGGTTTTATGCCGCAAAAAGAGTATTTATACTGGGCAACTCCATACAGCAGCTATAATTATGATACCTATACATATGAAAAAGCACTGGCAGAATCACCAATGGCAAAAAGAAAATATGAGGAATGCCTTGAGGGAACAGGCGGAAAATATAAAAAAAACTCATATACAAACTGTTTTATGGTAGGAGACCCTACTTATCTTGTGGAACCTGTAAAGGGAATATGGATACTTGCAATAGATGCAAATGTATATCTTCCTGTAAAGGATGCGGATATGAAAAATCCCGGCAATCCTTCGAATTTTGAGGGATCGGGAAATGCAGGGTATAACAAAATGATTACACATAAAGCAGAAACTGTGGAATGGATCGCAGAAGTAGTGAAAAATGCCGAGAAAGAAGGAAAGACACTAATTACATTCAGTCATTTTCCTATGATAGATTTTTATGATAATAATCAAAAAGATCTGGAAGAAATTTTCGGAAAAAATAAACTTGATTTGAGAAGACTGCCCACAGAGGAAACAACAGAAAAAATGGCACAGACAGGAGTAAGATTCAATGTGGCAGGGCATCTTCACTTTAATGATACAGGGGTAAGAAAGTATGGAAACGGGGATTTTCTGGTAAATATACAGGTTCCGTCTCTTGCGGCTTATGTGCCGGGATATAAGATACTTACAATGAAAGGGAAGAATCTTCTTGAGGTAGAAACTGTAGAAATAAAAGATGTGCCGAGATTTGACGAGTTATTCGAGCATTACAGGGAAGAACATAAGTATCTTTCTGAAAATAAACCGGAAAAGAACTGGGACATAAGAGTGCTTGATTCCAAAAATTACGGGGAATTCACAGACTGGCATCTCATAGAGCTGACAAGAAAAAGATTTCTGCCGCAGCAGTGGCCGGAGGATCTGAGAAAAATACTAGACACAATGAACGGTAAAGATATACTGACTTATTCAGAGCTTGACAGTATTATTTCTGTGAAGGATCTGGAGATGATAAAGTCCGGGAATACATCTGATGTTGATAAAAATACGCTGAAATTATGGAAAGACGCAGAGAAAAAAGCTCAAAGCGATGCTAAAAAAAGCGGGCTTAATGTCAAAAATTTTGAAAAGTGGAACGGGTTTGATCTTGCTGTAGATTTTTACAGATTTATGAATGCCGATGAACTGGCATTAAAAAAAGTAAGCAGGGATAGGATAAAAGAATACTCGCTGATTTATCATAATCTGGAAAAGAAGAACAGTACCGATGTGACTGATGATACAGTTAATTATTATTATACCAGACTGTTCAGAGTTATGTATAACTTTACAAATGATACACCAAGTGACAGATTTATAGTGGATTTTAATAAAAAAGAGATTACTGATTTGAGTAAAAATACAAACAGAATGAAATAAGAGGGAAGGCAGCAGGTGGAAGATATAATTATTTAGAGATCTGATAAAGAACAAACTAAATTAGATAATTATATGCATAATAAAACTTAATAATATGTACTGTGGAATATACTGATAAAGTTTTTACAGTACAGTACCAGTTTACACGCTATTTAATTAAAATAATAATTGAAAAATACTCCGGACATAATTGGCACTCTGACTTGTGAATACAGGAAAGGGGACAAGTGTTTTGGCATCGGCAGCTGTACGCTGCAGCCAAAACGTTGATATACAAAATGAAGTATAGTTAATTTTGCTTGGAGTTTTTAATATTTTGGGAGGTAACAAGGTATGAAAAAGTTTAGAAATTATGTAATAATGGGATTAGTGTCAATGCTATCTATTTTCTTAATTAGTTGTTCGCAGAAAGGGGATACGGGAGCTGGGGGGACAACTGACAGTGGACAGAAAAAAATAAAGGTGGGAGTATCAATAGCCAATTTTGATGATACTTTCCTTACTTATATGATGGACGGTATGAAAAAAGCGGCTGAAAAAGAAGGCGATATAGACTTGGAATTCGTTGATGCAAAAGAAGATATCGCAAAACAGATGAATCAGGTGGAAAACTTCGTAACTCAGGGAAAAGATGTAATAATAGTCGTACCGGTAGATACAAGTGCAGCAGATCCTATGACTAATGCAGCTGTAACTAACGGTACAAAGATTGTATATGTAAACAGAAATCCGGGAAATCTTCCTGACGGTGCTTTTTATGTAGGATCAGAAGAGAAAAAAGCCGGAGTAATGCAGATGGAATATCTGGCAGAAAAAATGGGCGGAAAAGGTAATATAGTTATTCTTATGGGAAAACTGGATAATGAGGGTACTATAAAAAGAACTGAAGGTGTAGAAGAAATAGTTAAGAAATATCCTGATATAAAAATTCTGGATAAACAAACAGGTTTATGGCAGAGAACTGACGGAATGGCTAAAACTGAAAACTGGCTGAACAAATATGGAAATGAGATTACTGCGATAGTGTCTAATAATGATGATATGGCTCTTGGAGCAGTTCAGGCATTAAAAGATTCAGGTAAAAAAGGTATATTTGTAATAGGTGTGGATGCAACACCAGACGGACTTGCCGCGCTTGAAGCAGGTGATATCACTGCGACTGTGTTCCAGGATGCTGACGGACAGGGCGGAGGAGCAGTAGAAGTAGCGAAAAAAGCGGCTAAAGGTGAAACAGTAGTAAAGGAAACTTGGGTTCCATTCAAATTGGTGACTCCTGAAAATATAAATGAATTCAAAAAGTAACTTTTGTTAAATTTCCGGCTGTCTTTGCAAAAGAAGACAGCCGGGGAAAAATCATTTATTATTGTTAGGAGGGATTTTGAATTGGAAGAGAGAAGAATACTGGAAATGCGTGGTATCAGCAAGGAATTTCCGGGAGTAAAAGCTTTGGATAATGTGGAACTTACACTGCACAGAGGAAGAGTGTGTGCTTTGATGGGAGAAAACGGAGCGGGAAAGTCGACTTTGATGAAAGTGCTTCTTGGTATTTATACTCCCAACAGCGGAAAGATAACTTTCAGAGGTGAGGAAGTAGTAATAAAAAATCCTCATGAAGCTTTGAATATGGGGATTTCTATGATACATCAGGAGCTGAATCCTGTAATAGACAGAAGTATAATGGAGAATATATGGCTTGGACGTGAACCTTTGAGAGGAAAAGTGGGGCTTGTAGATCATAAGAAGATGTACAGCGATACCGAAAAGCTCTTGCAGGAACTGGAACTGGATTTAGACCCTAAAGAAAAAATGAGAAACCTCACTGTGGCACAGATGCAGATGGTGGAAATCGTAAAAGCTGTTTCTTATAATTCGGAAATAGTAATAATGGATGAACCGACTTCTTCGCTTACTTCTAAGGAAGTGGAGCATCTTTTCAGAATAATAGAAAAATTAAAGGAACAAAATAAAGCAATAGTGTATATTTCACATAAAATGGATGAAATATACAGAATATCTGATGATATAACTATTTTTAGAGACGGAAAATATATAGGGACATATGAGGCAAAGGATGTAAGCAGAGAACAGCTTATAAATCTTATGGTAGGAAGAGAAATAAAAGACATGTTTCCGAAAACAGAATGTACTATTGGAGATGTAAAAGTAAAGGTAGAAAATCTTTCAGCGGGAAATGTCTTTGAAAATATAAATTTTGAAGTAAAAAAAGGTGAGATACTAGGCTTTGCAGGACTTGTGGGCTCTGGAAGAACAGAGGTAATGGAGACTCTTTTTGGAGTGCGGAGAAAAAGCGGCGGAAAAGTAACAATAGATAATAAAGAAGTAGAAATAAATACTCCAAATGACGGAATAAAGAACAAAATAGCAATGCTTACCGAGGACAGAAGAGATACAGGGATTTTTCCCATGCTTTCGGTAAAGGATAATATTGTTATTTCCAATATGGATTTATACTTACGCGGAATATTACTGAATAATAAAAAAATACAAAAAGACTGTGAAAAATATAAGAATGAAATAAGAATAAAAACTCCGAGCATAACAGAACAGATAAAAAACCTGAGCGGGGGAAACCAGCAGAAAGTCCTTATAGCAAGATGGCTTCTTACAGAGCCGGAAATACTTATACTGGACGAACCGACAAGAGGTATAGACGTAGGTGCAAAATCAGAGATTCATTCGCTTATATCTACTCTGGCAGGTCAGGGAAAATCAATAATACTGATATCGTCAGAACTTCCTGAGATTCTTGGAATGAGTGACAGAATAGTAGTTATGCACGAAGGGAAGATAACAGGTATTTTAAACAGGGGAGAAGCTACCCAGGAACTTATTATGAAGTATGCGACTGGAAATGTTCCGGCATAAAGGAGGAAATTATGGAAGATATGATTAAATACGAAAAAAAAGCAACTAATATAGATTTTAAAAAATTAATGTCGAGGTATGGGATATATTTGATCCTGTTATTTATGATAGTGGTAATAAGTATGATGAGGCCGGTATTTTTGAGTCAGAAGAATCTTTTGAATGTGGTGAGACAGGTCTCTGTAATTGGTCTGATTTCACTGGGAGTCACTCTGGCGATAATAGCTAAGGGTATAGATCTTTCATCAGGGTCTGTACTTGCACTTGCAGGGGTTATCGCTGCGAGTCTTGCACAGACAGTAGGATGGGCTCAGAAAATGTATCCTGGTCTGGGTGCAGTTCCTGTAATTGTCCCTATAATTGCCGCTTTGGCAGTGGGAAGTCTTTGCGGTCTGATAAACGGCGGTCTTATAGCAACCACAGGGATCCCGCCTTTTATAGCAACACTGGGAATGATGGTGGCAGCAAGAGGAGCGGCTCTTCTGTATACAGACGGAAGACCGGTAAGTTCGCTTACACCTTCATATCAGTTTATAGGTCAGGGATATGTCTTGGGGATTCCGGTTCCCGTACTTATATACCTTGTTATGATAGGGATTACATGGGTAATGCTTAATTATACCAGATTTGGAAAAAACGTATATGCAATAGGCGGTAACATAAACGCAGCAGAAGTATCAGGGGTAAAAGTAAAGAAAAATATAATAATGATATATCTGTATGCAGGATTGCTGGCAGGGTTAGCCGGATTGGTTCTTACTGCAAGGGTAAATACAGGACAGCCCGGAATGGGTGTTTCATACGAACTTGATGCTATAGCAGCCACTACAATAGGAGGAACAAGTCATTCAGGAGGTATAGGTACAATAGGCGGGGCCTTTGCAGGGGCTTTGATACTCGGAGTTCTAAATAACGGGCTTGATCTTTTGGGAGTCTCGGCATACTGGCAGCAAATAATCAAAGGTGCAATAATAGTCGGGGCAGTTGTTATAGATATGAGAAAACACGCTAAGAAAGCATAGCAGGAGGTATATATGGAGAAAGTAAAAATAGGTGTGATCGGTCTGGGGAGACTAGGTTACAAACATGCTGAAAATCTGGCTTTCAAAATTCCGAATGCTGAGCTTACTGCTGTGTGTGCAATGGAGGAAGACAGACTGGAACAGGTGAAAAAAGACTGGGGAGTACCATATACATATAAAAACTTTGATGACATGATAAAGAATAATGAACTGGATGCAGTCCTTATAGCATCGCCTTCGGGACTTCATACAGACCAGATATCAAAAGCTCTCGCAGCGGGTCTGCATGTATTTTCTGAAAAACCTCTCGGTACAACAGTGGAGGAGTGTAAGGAAGCAGAAAAAGCAGTGGAGAAATACCAAGATAAAGTATTTATGCTCGGATTTATGAGAAGATATGACGCTTCATATAAATATGCAAAAGAAAAGATAGACAGCGGGGAAATAGGCGTACCTATATTGTTTAGAGCTTACAGCCAGGATCCTGAAAGATTTATAGAAGGTGCCATTGCTTATGCAGGACACAGCGGCGGTCAGTTTATAGATATGTCTGTACATGATATTGATCTGGCAAGATGGTATCTCGGGGCAGAACCCGAGGAAGTCTATGCTATAGGAGGGTGCTATGCCCATCCTGAGTTTGCACAGTATAAAGACGGAGATAATGTATCTGCCCTTATGAAATTCAAGAATGGTGCAATGGCATTTTTATTCGCAGGAAGGACAGCACCTCACGGTTATAATGTGGAAACCGAAATTATAGGAACAAAAGGAATCCTGAGAATAGGAAGTGTTCCGCAGAAAAATATGGTAGAAATACTTGATAACAGCGGTGTGAGAAAGGAATGTTCACAGGACTTTCTTGAAAGATTCGAGGAATCTTATCTGAATGAAGTAAATGAGTTTATAAACTGTATCATTGAGAAAAGAAAACCAGGTGTTACGGTATATGACGGAACTAAAACCACAGAAATAGCATATAAATGTAAAGAAGCTTTTGAAAGTGGTGAATTAACAAAAATATAGCGGAATGCAGCTTCTGTATTCTGGAAAATACCAGAAGTTTCGCATAATTTCTATATTTGCAGTATTCTATCCTTTGATAGCCGGAAAACGGCGAACAGGAAGGTACTTTATAAAGTATCTTCCTGTTTTTATGCATATGGAATAATATATAAACTGTAAGTATTTTAAAATTTATAATTCTAATTTAAATATTAGATTAAATTTTTAATATTATTATGATATTAAAACAATGGGAAATTATATATGTAAAAATAAAAAAAAATAAAAGTAAGAATTGCTTTGGATTAATAAATAAAAGGTGTTTTTTAAAAAAATGAAATTGGACGAGTGTAAAGTATTTTTCAAAAATACTGAAAAAACTGTGTTTCTAAAGAATTAAATCTTTACTTTTAAAATCAGATGTGCTAGAATAAAGTAAGATTTGGCTTCTACAATATATTCAAAAGAAGGCTTGTGTAAGGCCTTTTTTTGTTTTATAAAAAAATATTGTTTAAAAGACTACTAAATATAAGAAAATTATACTATATAATTTTAATGTTTTTAATTAAAATCAATGAAATCAATGCTTTTATTATATTTGTTATTGCTTTAAATTAAAAAAGTTGCCATTTCGTCGCCAAGTTAAAAAAATGGCGACGTTTTTTATTTTAGAATTTTCTCAAAAATATTTACAGTATTTTCAGACATTTTTTTAGTAGCATGTGAGTATACATCAAGAGTAATACTTGTATTTTTATGCCCGATCCTTTTTGAAATGTCCACAATATTAGCGCCAGCCTCAAGTAAAAGTGTAACATGGGTATGTCTTAACATATGAAAATTAAATTTGAAGTTCAATCCTTTTTTGGGTAAATCATGCCAACAAAATTTTGAAATAGTTACTGGTGGAATAGGTCTCCCATTATTAAAACAACATACAAAATCGAATTCTTTATAATAGTACTCTCCATATTCTTTTTTCAAATCAGATTGCCTATTTTTCTCATTTATTAAAACATTTTTTAGTGTATCGCCAATTGAGATTTCACGGTATGAACTTTTACTCTTTGGAGTAGAAAGTTCTATAATTCCTTTATGATAAATTAGATTATGCTTAATATATATTACATTATTATCAAGAGATACGTTTTCCCATGTAAGAGCACAAATTTCTGATTCTCTCATACCAGTATGTAAGGCTATGTAAAAAGCTATTTTATAATGTTTCTGTTTAAATAAAGATAAAATAAAGTCGAATTCCTCAAGAGTAATAGTTTCTATTTTTTTAACTCTTTCATTTTTCTTTGGAATAGTAATGTTTTGCAAAGGGTTATTTTTAATGTATTCACAAGGATGAACAGCATATTTCAATGCAGTTTTAAAAACAACTTTAAAGTTTTTGAGAGAGTTAGCTGAGAGCCCTTTTTTAGATTTTTCATTTATATATTTCTGAATAATATTAGGGCTTAAATTTTTTAATTTAAAGTGTCCTAAATCTTTCTTAAGCTGTTTGATGATATTGGAATAACTTAACTTTGTGTGATGTTTGCAGTTGAGTTCAACGTAATTTCTATACCATTCATCTAAGAAATCACTTAAATTAATTTCACCATTTTTTATAGTTCGCCCATTTTCAAGTTCTAGTTTGGCTTTATGATATGCCTCTTGTGCTTCTTTTTTTGTAAAGAAACCTCTTTCTTGCAATCTTCTTCTTTTACCATCGACTTTACCTAATTCAATAACAAAACCCCAACGAACCCCCTTCTTAGTGTCAAATTTCCTTATCATTTTTTTACTCCGAGCTCTTTTATATTATCTAAATTTGATAAGTCTTTGTTTTCATTATCAAGTATAAATTTATCCACTGCCGAGCGTCTAATTCTTGTATGCCCTATTTTAAGTGCTGGAATCATACCAGCTTTTATTAGGTCATATACCTTTACTTTACTACATTTAAGTACTCTTGAAGTTTCTTCCACGGTTAATAATTCCTCATTCATTTTATTCCCTCCAATAATTCCGGATTTTCATATTTATTACCTATGATGACAAAGTTTTTATGTTCAGGATTATATTTTTTTACAAATTCAATTGTAGATTTATTATTGTATTCATCATCTTCAAATGAAAATTCATAAGAAATTCTAGGACAAAGTCGAAAACCACTGAATACTGAATCTGAAAATATTTCTCCAATACGAAAACCATCATCAGTATCATAAAAGAGGATATCTCCTTC
>NZ_JAMZGM010000087.1 GCF_024158605.1 Sebaldella sp. S0638
TGGGTTTATTACTCCTTACCAGGCTAGATTCAATTTCTTTGGATCCTAATGTTCCCATTTTGCTTGACCATTACATATATCAATAAAAGTAAATCCGGATACAATAACTACACCAACATTATCAGAAGATCTGGGAGCAGACTTTGTATCTGATGCAGTAAAATTTTATGCACCGTCGTTTGATACATCTGAGCCTATAGGAATATTAAGCGGATTTGCAACAGGAACACATGCTGAGGTATATAAACTTAAAGATGTATTTAATCCAATGACAGAAGACGGCGGACCGAATTCTGGTCTGGTAAAAGTAAGAAGTAAGTCTCTGACATGGTCTGCAACGCCTGTGTTGAATTCAAGCGGAAAAGTGGATATATGGATGCAGAAAATACCGTATGACAACTTTACAAGCGGATTGTGGTATGAAGATTTTGGACGTGCTCTTGATACTAAATATGTTGGGTCAAAAGGTGACATGGGACTGATATTTGACAAGGTAGATACAATAGAAACAGAACCGGATTTCAGAAGAACTATGTCAAACCTTGCAGGAGACGTATATGCAAATATAAATCAGAGAGAAGAAACTATTGGCGAAATATTTGAGAATTCATTAAGTTTAATGCAGGATTCAAAAAATAATACAAAAGAAAATATAAAATTAAATGTTATTACTGGAAAAGGAAGTTCTAAAGAGGAAACTGACGGAGTAATTGACTATGATTACACTACTGTGGGAATACATGCATTAAGAGAGGTAGAAAGAACATACAAACATAAATTCGGATACTCTCTGGGGTATGCTCATACTGATTTTGACCTGAAAGACGGAAATAACAGTAAGGAAAAAGCAGATACAATACAGCTTGGAGTACATAACAGCTATAATATGGATAACTGGCTGCTGAAAAATGATATTACAGGAAGAGTAAGTTTCTATAATACAGATAGAAATATAAACTGGACTAATGCAGGAAGCTCGAATATGACAGGTGATTATCAGGTATATAGTATAACAAGTGATAATAATCTCGGAAGAGAATTCGCAATTGGCAAAAATTCAAGCGTTACACCATACGGCGGAGTGAAAGTAACATATATGAACAGACCTTCATTTAATGAATCAGGTCTGGAAGCACTTCAGGTGGATGGCAATGATGCATGGAGCGTAAAGCCGAAAGCCGGGTTTGAAGTGAAAACAGCAGTACCTTTAGGAACAAAAGATTCTTGGAAGCTAAAAGGAGTGCTTGATGTAGCTTATGAATATGAACTTGCCGATCTGAATGAAAGAGAACATGCAAAACTTGTAAATGTGGAAACTGATTATCATAAACTGGCTAAGCCTGCTGATGATAAAGGACAGTTAAGAACAAAAGCAAGTATTGGTGTAGAAATAGAAGACAGATACGGAGTATTTTTAACAGGTGAATATAAACTGGGTGAACATGATCAGGACGAATACAGAGCAGGAGTAACATTAAAGGCAGTATTCTAAAAATATAAAGATAACAGCAGCAGGATTAAAATTTTGCTGCTGTTTTTTAGTTTAGAAAGTGTATTTTATGTTTTTATGTGAATAATCTGGATTGAGAAAATTAGAGATGAGTATGGTAAAAAATAAACGGGGATTATTTAATATGAAAAGGTTAATGGGAAATATCAAATAGGTTACACTAAACTGAACAAAGAAAATAAGTTAGTATAAAATAATCAGAATAAATAGAAAAGGAGAAAAAGAAGGGCAGCGGAATTTAATTGAGGGTTTTAAATTGGACAGTGAGAATTGAATATTGATTTTGTGAAAGTTCACATGAAACACATATTAGTATGTAATAATAAAAGAAAAAATAATAAGGAGTGAAGATGAAAAAAAAATTATATATTTTAATAGGCTTATTTGTATTTTTTCAATTTAGCTTTTCAACTAGATGTGTTTTACTGAGATATTATGATTCTAAAGGAGGAAAAGTAACTTATGATTCAGCAGAAATATCAGGAGCGGAAGCAGAAAGTTTTGAAGTTTTGGATGCACATTTTGCAAGAGACGCCAATCATGTCTATTACAAAGGGAAAAAAGTTTTAGGAGTGGATTCGTTAACTTTTGTACCTGTAAAAACAGAAGAGTATAATGGTTATTGTAATTTCAGCGGAGAAAGAGTCGGTAATTTGAAACTCAGAATAATAAAGGAATTTAAAGATAAAAATGGAACATATAAATTAGAGGATATTCAGACAAAGAAATTGAAATTAGAAAAATAAGATATATTTTAGGCAAGACTTATTAAAAGTCTTGTTTTTTATGACAAAATAAAGGAGCCAAAATGAAAAAGCATAGAATAACATGCAAGTATTGCGGGAGATTTATTACAGAAGTTAAACTTTATGGCAAAATAGAGATGAACAAATATGTATGATCTTTTTTTTATTTATGGTAAAATATAAAAACAAACAGAAAAAAGTTCAAGGAGTTTTTATGAAAAGGAAATTTTTTATACTAATAACATTTATAATATTTTCATTTTGTCTTTTAGCTGATACTGAAAACCTGAAATTAGGAATAGTAAGCCTGAATGAAAAAAAATATGATGAATCGGAAAAATACCTGCTGAAAGCACTAAACGAAGATGGAAATAAAAATGCATATTTTTATCTCGGATTACTATATAATGATGAAAAAAAATATGATCTTGCAGTAGAATACTATAAAAAAGCCATAGATGAGGGAAGTAAAAATGCACTGAATAATCTGGCAATGATATATATGGATCGTGAAGAATATGACCTTGCAGAAGAATGTTATAAAATGGCCATAGTAAAAAATGTAAAAGGTTCAGTTTATAATCTTGGGAATCTATACTATATTCAGGAGAAATACGATCTTGCGAAAAGATATTACAGGATTGCAGCTCAGGAAGGTGATTCCGATGCATGGGAAATGCTGCGGATTATAGAGCTTGATATACAAAAACAATACTATTAATAATAAAATCATAAAACAGAGTGGAAAGATCAGTAAAAGATCAATAACGGTTAATTAACACGCTCTGTTTTTATTTTTTTGAGAATAAAAAATCACTAACGGTTCTATGTTTTCAGGCGTAAATCGGATAAAGAGACATGGTGTTTTATGTTGGTTTTAATTTAACGGATACTTAGAAAAAAATGTTGCTTTGTATAAATGAAATAATGTATAATATATTTTTATAGCGGGGATATTTTGTAATAAAATTTGAGATTAATATTATAAAATATAGAAGTCTTTATCACTGGACTTCTATTATTTTTTGGATAAACCAACAATGCAAGGAGGAAAAAATGGAAAACAGTATATCATTGGAAAAAGACAGTATAGGGAAATTATTATTTAAATTTTCCATACCTGCAGTGGTGGGAATGCTTGTAAATGCACTATACGGAGCAGTAGATACTATATTTGTGGGACAGTTCGTGGGGACTAATGCACTGGCAGGGGTTGGCGTGACTTTTCCTATTACTAATACCATAATGGCAGTAGGAATGCTGGTAGGAATAGGGGCAGCAGCAAGAATTTCCATATCTTTGGGGCAAAAGAAGAAATACAGGGCGGAAAAGTATCTTGGAAATGCTATGGTTCTGATGATTATAGGATATGCTTTGGTAGGTATAGCGGGAAAAGTTATGATTACACTAATTTTGAAGTCACTGGAACTAAATCCGGAAGTGGCAAATTATGCTATTCAATTTACCAATATTATGTTAATAGGATCAGTATTTCAGATAGTAGGACTGGGACTTAACAACGTAATAAGAAGCTGCGGAAGTCCGAAAATAGCTATGTTTACTATGATAATAGGCGGAGTTACAAATATAATACTGGATTATATATTTATAGTACCGCTTAAAATGGGAGTAGCAGGTGCCGCATGGGCAACTATAATAGCACAGGCTGTGAGCTGTATCTGGGTTACGGTGTATTTCTTCGGAAAAAGCAGTTTGCTGAAATTCAGACTAAAGAATTTCAAACTTTCATCTTATATTGTATGGTCTATAGTATCAATAGGATTTGCACCATTTATGCTTCAGATGGCAGGAAGCCTGATTCAGTTTATATTAAGCAGACAGATAGTTTACGCTTATAATTCAAGTGAATCTGATCTTGTAATAGGTGTAATGGCAGTAATAAGCAGAGTAACAATGATACTGTTAATGCCTGTATTCGGGGTAAATCAGGGAGCACAGCCTATAATTGGATTTAATTACGGAGCAAAACAGTACGACAGGGTAAAAAAGACGCTGAAACTGGCAATGCTTGTTTCTACTATATTATGTGTAGGATCTTTTATAATAATAGAAACAATGCCGCAGGTTCTTTTAGGACTTTTTATAAGTAAAAATGACATGAAAGCCATAGAGATCGGTACACATGCAATAAGAATATACTGTCTAGGATTTGCACTGGTAGGATTTCAGGTAATAGCATCAAGTTTTTTCCAGTCAATAGGGAAAGCAGTAATTTCCATGGTATTGTCAATGTCAAGACAAATAATATTATTAATACCGTTTTTATTAATCCTGCCAAGATTCATAGGGTCGGAAGGTATATGGATAGCAGCACCTCTGTCAGATTTTTTCGCATTTGTACTTTCAGTAAATATGATTAGATGGGAAATGAGAAAAATCAAGAGAATGGAACTTTCCTCACAGGAATTGTAAAAATAGAGTCAGACAGCAGATATGTTTAAAATAAATATATGCCGGGAGTGATATTATGAAAAAAATAGGATACAGAGGAGTAAAGGGAATTAAGCTGGAAAATACTCTGGAAAGTATAATGGAAGCTGTCAGCTTGGGTTTTGATATGGCTGAAATAGACATTCAGATGACAAAAGACGGTAAGATTATTGTGTTTCATGATTATGACTTAAAAAGACTTTTTGACAATAGTAAAAAAATCTCAGAACTTACATATGAGGAACTGCTGTCAGTTACAGATAAAATTCCTTTATTGAAAGAAGTAATAAAGAGTATAAAAGACACTAATATGGAACTGAATATTGAAATAAAAGAACTATTTCAGAAAAACGGAATTATTGAAGAACTTATATATATTCTGGAAAGGTATTCGTTTGAGGAAAGGGTTCTTATTTCAAGTTTCGACCATGTAATTCTGAAAGAAATAAAAAAGAGGGATAAAAAGCTGAAAACAGCGGTGCTGGTAGCTTCAAGACCGGTAGATCCTGTTTCTGTAATAAAGGCCGCGGAAGCAGACGGATATAATTCACTTTATTATTTTGCGGACAAAGAAATAATAAAAGAATGTCACGAACATGGTTATTTCGTGAATATATGGACTGTGAACACAAAAGATGAAGCCGAATATTACAAGAAAATGGGAGTAGACGGGATAATCTCCGATTATAATTTATTTTAAGAAAATATAGTAAAATATAGAAAGGTAACAGGAGGAAAAATGGTAAAAGATAAGCCTAGCAGGCGTGAGAGTAATGAAAGTGCAGTAAAGATAAAAAAAATAATAAGCGGTAATCTGGAAAATTTTGAAAGATATAAAATAGTTTATGCTGTGCAAAAAAAGAAAAGTCTGTTTAAGAAAGATTATATAACATATTTAGTGGCTTATAACGACAGAACAAAAGATGTAGTATTTTTGAAAATGGATCAGGAAATAAAAGAAATAGAAGAGATGACTGAAATAGAGCAGGAAGATGTAATTAGTGCAAAAATAATTAAGGATAATAGATACAAACTCGCAACTCACAGTAAAGAATTTGAATTTGAAGTTCCGGAATTTACACTAAAGAATCAAAATTTACTTCCAGTCCTGCAAAAGGAAGAATCTGAAGCTTTCAGGAATTTTTTTGAAAATGCCTTAATTACAATAAAAAAGGTAAAAATAGTATCAGGAGATAAAAAAAATAACAATTAATTTTATCAGACAAAAAGAAATATTTTAATCAATATAAAATTCTGCTGTGAAAATTTTGGAAAAGAATAAAAAAATTGACAAACAAGCAGTATTTGTGATATTATATCTGGGTATACGCCTTAAGAAGGTCAGCTAATGCCTTACCTTAAGCGATTTGAAATTATGGAGGTGAAAACATGTACGCAGTTATCAAGACAGGTGGAAAACAGTATAAAGTTCAGGAAGGTACAGTTTTAGAAGTTGAGAAATTAGCAGCTGACGTTGATTCTGATGTAGAATTAACAGAAGTATTAATGATTATCGATGGTGATAAAGTAGAAGTAGGTAAGCCTTTAGTTAATTCAGCTAAAGTAGTGGCTACAGTAAAGGCACACGGTAAAGGTGATAAAAAGATCAACTTCAAGTATAACAAAAAGACTTACTACAGAAAAAAAGGTCACAGACAACAGTTTACTAGAATTGAAATAAAATCTATTACTGTTTAATCATGATTAAGATAAACATTTGCCGGAAAAACGGAGAAATCGTAAGATTTACCGTGAAAGGTCACGCTTATCACGGGGAGTACGGTGAGGATATAGTTTGTTCAGCAGTATCAATATCTGCTACACAGACTTTAAATGGTATATTGGAATTATTAAAATTAGAACCAGACTATGTATATAGTGAAGGATTAATAGACTGTAATTTGAAAAATATTGATTTAAAGGGAAGAAAAGCTGAACTGAATATATTGCTAGAATCTATGTATAAAATGTTGGAAGATATCGCAAAAGATTATTCCGACGAAGTAAAATTGATAGAGAAGGAGGAGTCCTAATGTTATTAAAATTAAACTTACAGTTATTCGCATCTAAAAAAGGTCAAGGATCAACTAAAAACGGTAGAGACAGTAATCCTAAATACTTAGGTGTAAAGAGAACTGATGGTGAATTGGTAAAAGCCGGGAATATAATAGTAAGACAAAGAGGTACTAAATTTCACGCAGGGACAAACATGGGTCTTGGAAGAGACTACACATTATTCGCTCTGACTGACGGATATGTTAAATTCGAAAAATTCGGAAAAAATAAAAAAAGAGTAAGTGTTTACTCTGAAAGAGCATAGATAAAAGATGAGCTTTGTAAAAGGGGCTCATTTTTTGTTTTAGATGTTTATATTTCATATGAAATATAAAAGTGAAAATTGAATAAATTCAGAAATCTGAGATGATAAAATAAGAAATAGACTTTATGAGCTATATTTTAAATAATATAACTCATTTATGTTGAAAAAATAATTTGAATAAAGATATAAATATGGTAGAATTATAAAAAGAATTATATATAGAAAAGCATATAAAATTAGCAATGGTATAGAAATAGAGGAGGAAATATGGGAAGATATGATGATGATTTTAGTGTATTTGAAGAAAAAAGAGAAAGAGTTGACGTGAATTACGGGAAGAGAGCTGTACATAAGGTAGTTTATGCATTGCTTGCTATTTTTCTGGGATGGCTTGGTATTCATAAGTTTTATGCGGGAAAGCCTGTACAAGGGATAATTTATATATTGTTTTCATGGACGGGAATACCATCAATCATAGCTTTTATAGAAGGAATTGTTGCCTTATTAAAAGATTCTGATGCATATGGCAATATTTATTTATAACTAAAACCGCCTTTGTCTAAAGGGCGGTTTTTTAGTCTGATTTTTACAGTATATATGAATTATAGATAAAAATATAAAAAATATCATTTAGATTTTTTTAAATGCAATAGTGACAGTTTATTTAAAATAAAAAAGTTATCTTAAATCAATTATTATAGCAGTCGCCTAATCATTAAATGTCAAACATAATCAAAAATGTGATAATGGGAAAATATAAATATATTTAATATATACATATTATAGTGAAAATATATTTGAGTTTATCCGAAAAAATGATATACTAGATTATATAAAGATAATTGGAGGAAATAAAATGAGAAGTTGGAGTTGGCAAATTTAACCTTAAAAAATTGAATATCTTTTCATATTGGGTTTATTTGTTTTACTTTTTTTATTTTATATATAAAATTTTTTTTTATAGATATATTATAAGCCTGTAGGGGCTTTTTTTATTCTTTTGGATACTGTATTTCGGGAGGTAATTGGAATGAAAGAGGCTGTAATACTGCTTCACGGACTGGGAAGAACAAAGAATTCTATGAACAAAATAGAAAAGCATTTTAAAGAGGAATATGATGTATATAATATCGGGTACAATTCATTAAAATATCCTATAGAAGTACTTGTAGAAAAATATTTGATGGATACTGTAAATGAACTAAACAAAAAAGAGCAGAAAATAAATTTTGTGACACATTCAATGGGAGGTATACTGGTAAGATACCTGTTTAAGACTCATGAAATAAAGAATCCGGGGCGTGTGGTTATGCTTGCACCGCCAAACAAAGGAAGTGAACTGGCAAACAGATTTTATAAAATACACGGACCTGCATGTGCACAGATAATGAGAAGCAGAAATAGTTTTGTAAACAGATTAGGAGAAATAAATTTTGAGTGCGGAATAATAGCCGGGGGAAGAAATTATTACTTTTTTCTTGATAAATATTTTAAAGGAAAGAGGAATGACGGTATAGTAGCTGTGGATTCCACGAAAGTCGAAGGTCAGAAATCGTTTATCGAGCTTAGGAAGGGACATACAATGATAATGTACTCTGATGAAGCTATAAAAAAAATAGAACATTTTATTAAAAATGGTAAGTTTTTAGGATAATAAATCAAAAGGAGGCTGACATGAAAGCAAGGAATGTATTTATTACAGGTGCAAGTTCCGGGATAGGCAGAGCTACAGCTTATAAATTTGCCGAATACGGGGATAATTTGATACTATGTGCAAGAAGAAAAGAAAATCTTAATGAGATAGCACAGGATATTAAGAACAAGTGGCGCAGCCATATACATATATATGAAATGGATGTTACAGACTATGAAAATGTCAGCAGCGTAATAAAAGATATCGAAGATAAAAATATAAAAATAGATATTCTTGTGAATAATGCAGGTCTTGCAAGCGGATTGGACAAATTTCAGGACAGCAGTATTGAGGATATAGAAAAAATGATAAATACTAACCTGAAAGGTCTTGTATATGTGACAAGAAAAGTGATCGGCCGAATGGTCGGGGATAATTCAGGTCATATTATAAATATGGGATCTACAGCAGGTATTTATGCGTATGAGAAGGCAGCAGTATACTGTGCAAGTAAAGCGGCAGTGAAAACACTGAGTGATGGAATAAGAATAGATGTAATAGATAAAGACATAAAAATAACTACAATACAGCCGGGAATAGTACAGACAGATTTTAGCGAAGTGAGATTCCACGGAGACAAAGACAGAGCAGAAGGCATTTATAAAGGGATTGAGGCACTACAGCCTGAAGATATAGCCGATGTGGTTCTCTATGTGGCAAACCAGCCCAAGAGAGTACAGATAACAGATGTTACAATAATGGCTAATCAGCAGGGAACTGGATTTAATATTTATAGAAAATAACAGGAGCTGATAATTATGAAAAAAAATATTTTAAGTATAATAATGATGTTAACAGGGTTGTTACTATTCACGGCCTGCGGAAGTAAAGAAGAGCCTAAGGGCGATGAGCCGAAAACCGAAACACAGACTGAACAGAAAAAAGTATATAAAATAGGTGTCACACAGATAGTAGACCACCCTGCATTAAATGATTCCAAAAAAGGTTTTATTGATGCACTGAAAGATGCCGGACTGGAAACAGAGATAGATGATAAAGTGGCTAACGGGGAAATACCAACACAGCAGCTTATAGCAAAACAATTCGCAGAAGATAAAAAAGATCTTATTTTTGCAATAGCAACACCGTCGGCACAAGCGGCAGCCACAGCGACAGACACAATACCGGTAGTATTCGCATCAGTTTCTGATCCAAAAGGTGCAGGACTTACAAATAAGGCAAATGTAACAGGAACAAGCGGTCTTCCGGAGATAGAAAAAAATCTTGAATTATTGAAAAAAATATTTCCAAATGTAAAAAAAGTAGGAATTATATATAACACTTCAGAACAAAACTCTGTATTTCAGGTAGAAATAGCAGAACAGGCAGGTAAAAAATTAGGGATAGAAGTACTCGCAGAAGGTGTTACTTCTGCACCGGAATTTATGGCAGCACTTGAAAAGCTCAGCAGAGATATAGATGTTTTCTTTGCAATACAGGATAATACACTTTCAAGCAGCTTTCCTGCATTACTGGAAAAAATGAATGCTCTGAAAATACCTATTTTTGGCGCTAATGCTGTGTATACAGACAGAGGAGCGTTAATATCACAAGGGACTACAGATTATGATATAGGCTATAGAGCGGGAGAAATGGCAGCTGCTATACTAAAAGGAGAAAAGACTCCTAAAGATATACCTATAGAAGTAGTTCAAAAGCCTAAGATTACAATTAATAAAAAGAATATGGAACTTTTGGGAATAAAAATACCTGATGAAGTAGTAAAAGAAGCAAGTATAATGGAATAAAAGATACAAAAAAATACACCCGAAAACTTTTTTATAAAGTGAGCAGGGTGTATTTTTTTTATTGCAAAGTATTTAAATTTTTCGTATTTGTTTTAAATCTTTCGGTTTTGATTCTACATCAAAAAATATTTCTGTCGTTTGAAGATACATGTATGATTTGATAATATTTTTGTGACAGGTCATACTGCTCTTTTTCCTGATTTTGGCATATATTACCAATAATCAGACTTTTTTTTAATGCTGTATAAAAAAACAGAACAGCCTTATAAACACTGTTCTGATGATATATAATTACATAATTTTTTCGGAATTAGCTTTTAGCGCAGTGTTATTAGGTAAAATTAGAAATAATTCGTTGAAAATTTTTGATTTTTTTAATATTTTTGTATTATTGTTATAATCTACAAAATTGTAAAGAGCAAGAAAGTTTTCGATTATACGAAATTCAAATGCAGCTTTGCAGATTTGGTTAAAATCAATGTCCGCATCTAAGTCCAGATCCACAAATTCTTCAAGATCTAACGGGACATTCAGTGCCGGAAAAGCAGTTATCATTTTATTATAATAAAAGTCAAGGCTTTTTCCGGAATCGCCGTATTTTCCAACTAAAAGGACAAAAAACGGGAATACCTGTGAAAAATCAAAATCAGGGTAGTCATCCATATATGCAAGATTGTAATTTTGGTAAAAGTTTGTGTAAATAATTCTAAGCAGCTCAAAGTCACTGCTGAGCATGCTTTTACCGAATCTGGTAAGTGAAATAGCCCCTTTATGTGTTTTGACAAGCTTTGAAACATAACATATTACTTTAGTAAGATGTATATAGGCTATGTCCATCTCGCTTACGGCTTTCGCACTTTTGTTTTCCATTGAAGTATCTTCGATAAAACCTTTAGTATACAGTTCTTTTACATATTTTGCCGGTAAGTTCCCTGAAGCTGTTAATTTTATTTCTCCTTCTCGATTTATTATACTCAAAAAATATTTTATAGAATTAAAAAATGGTATATCCTTAAATGAGAGTCTGGAAAAATCATTCCTAAAATTAATTATACTGTCATCTTCGAAACTGTGGTTAAGAATATTTGACATTTCAGAAGGAGAATAGTTTTCAAATTTTTCAACAGGACGAGTGTTATAGTTCAAACTCGCGTTTTTCAGCATTTCATCTAGTTTATTATACTCAAACATTAGTTCTTCCTCTCTGGTAATTTATTTTTGAACAATTTAACTAAAGCTATTATAACATTATTTCTTAAATAAAGAAAGTACCCCCTTTAAAGTCAATGTTTACCGTCTTTACTATGTTTTAACTTATTATAATTTTTGTAAAATACCTATAAATTTAACCAATAGCTGACAATAAGCAGACAAAATTAGTCAATTAATTTAATGGCTTTTCTTAATTCCTCTACATCTTTATGAGAGTATATTTTCTCAGTAGTCAGGAAGCTACTATGCCCTATTAGGTTTTTTATTGATGTGCTATTTGCTTCTGCGTTATTAAGCAATGTGGCAAAAGTGTGTCTACAGTCGTGAGGCTTATGTTTCATACTAAGTTTTCTCATAATATCGTAGAAGTGAAGTGTTTTATAAGAAGGATATGCTAACCTCCCATTTCTCGAATTACATATCAAATACTCACTTTTATTATCTTCCATTCTGTTTTTAATAAAATCAAAAATTTTATCATGTATAGGAACAATTCTATTTTTACCAGCTTCTGTTTTTGATCCGCCTGTGATAGTTCTGTTAATCAAATCGATATCTCCTAATTTAATATCTAGCAACTCCCCTATTCTAAAACCCGTGTAAATCATAATCAGAATAGTATCAACATAGGGTAAATGTGAATTATCCCATAAAATTTGGATTTCTTCCACAGTAAAAGGTTTTCTTGTAGAGACTTCCTTGTTTTTGCCTACGTCTACAAAATCACTGTAATCTTTCATAACAATATCATGTTTCATAGCATATTCAAATAGCTGATTGAATAAAACTTTTATCTTTTTTAGAGACTGATGTTTCTTACCACAAGTTTGTATAATTCCTTGCAGATGATTTGTTCTGATATCCTGAAATTTTATATTATGGATAGATTTACAAGTTTGGAACGCTGCTTGGTATCCCCAGACACCTGAATTTCCTATCTCTTTAAACTTAATTTCGCTCCATTTATTATATATTTCGGCGAAAGTGACAGAAACATTGTCAAGATCATAAGGATTATCATTGTATTTAGCTAATGCTCTCATTGCTTCTGATTTTGAAGTATGGTAGCTTAAATATTTTCTTATCTGTCTCCCTTCTTCATCCCATCCGGTAGTAATCTGTACAGCATAGGGTTTTCTTCTTTTTCCTGAAAGTTTATGGACACTTCCGTATCCGTTAGGATTTCTCATAAAAAATCACATCCTTTTATTTTTAGTAAAAGTGTGATATAATTCCATTATATTGGTTAGGAATCACATCACTTTTTTAAAGTCTCTTTCTTGGTCGGGAGAGACTTTTTTAGTGTTACATTTGAAATGTGTCGGTATTGACAATTTCTAGTATTTGTGGTAATATAAACATGAAAACAAATTGTCGAAATTTAAATTGTGGAAAAAAGCTGGATATATTATCTGGCTTTTTTATTTTAAATTTGCTATAATCTTCTATCGGCTTCCACAAAGCCGAAATTTTGACAATTTGGAGGACTCTAATGTTACGAATAGGAATAATAATCGCATTTGTGATTATATGCCGTATTCTCTACTGATGAGAGTTCCTCAGCCCCGTTATTGGGGCTTTTTTAATAAAGTTTATATTTTTCTAAATTTCTAAGTAGCATTTTGTCGGTTTCTGTCAGTTCTGATTCATCGATATCTCGGCTAAACATAAGTGTTGCAGCAAAAACATTAGCTTCTCTTTCTATTCGGTTGTTTTCAAATAGGAACTTTTCTTTCATGAATACGCTTTCTTTAAAAGGTTGGAAAGAATGCCCTACTTCATGACTGCACACCCCATCTTGAGATATTTTGGGTAAATTATTGTTTATAAATATTGTTCTTACTCCATTGATATTAGAGTATAAACCGAGCCAAGCTTTATAATCTAAATACACTATCTGTATATTAAGATACTTGGCTAGTTTAAAAGGATCATTTGTACCATAAGTGGCGATTAAATTATTTGCAATTCTGCTAAAATTTTCTTCGGACATTCAGGAAACTCCTCCAATTAATTATTTTTTACCTCTCTGTTTAATCAAAATGTCAATCACTGCTTGTTTAAATAATGCCATATCGTGTTCTTCGTCGATATCTTCAAAAAATAACTGTTTATTGACACCAGTAACCTTATTAAATGTTTCTATTTCTTCCGGTGTGAGCATTGATGTGTCAATTTCGTATAGGTTTTTTGATTCGGTTTTCAACATCTGATACTTATTTTTGATGTCGCTTCTACAAAGAAGCCAGTCCATATCTACATTGAAAATATCTGCTATTGCTTCTAAAGTCTCAAAGTTTGGTTCTCTGGCATTCAACTCATACATACCTACAGTTGAGACACCTAACTTTAGTTCGGAAGCAAGCTGCTCCTGTGTTATACCTTTTTGCTTTCGGAGTTCTTTAAGCCTTTTTCCGAAGCTGCAATCTTCCATAATTCACCTCCTAAATTGATGGTATCACAAATTGTGTGTTTGGTCAAGAAAAAAACTCATAACGTGAAATTTATGATAAATTAATTTGAATTTATTTGACTATTATCTCGTAAAGTGATATATTCTAATCACGAAAAGAGATAAAGGAGGTGTTAGTATGGCACTCAAAGACGAACTAAGAAAATTAAGGGGAGATAAGCGGAGAGATGAAGTTGCGCGAGATTTGAACATAGCTGTATCGACTTTAAGTATGTACGAAAATGGTAAAAGAATACCACGAGATGAGATAAAAAAGAAAATAGCCAAGTATTATAAGGTGTCTATAGAGAAACTTTTTTTTGCATAGTTTTATCACGTATAGAGATAAGAACCGCATATAGTGACATTACCAAAAAACTTCATAAAACCCGAAAGGAGAGATGACCTATGGATATAGAAAAACTAACAAGTAAACTAAACCAGTTAAA
>NZ_JAMZGM010000088.1 GCF_024158605.1 Sebaldella sp. S0638
TGGGTTTATTACTCCTTACCAGGCTAGATTCAATTTCTTTGGATCCTAATGTTCCCATTTTGCTTGACCATTACATAAGAATACTGCACAATTGCCGGATATACATCTTTCGGCAGCAAGCCCCCTTATGGGACTGAATACAAAGGACTGTATTATTTCAGGTGCAGTTTTCGGCAATGCTGCAATGCTTGACGGAATGACTCAGAGAATACAGGATACTCTTTCTGAAAAAGCTGCTGTTATTGTTACCGGCGGAAATGCCGGGAGTATTATTCCTGTTTGCCGTACTGAGGTTATTTATGAACCTGAATTGCTTATTTCAGGGTTGTTTGAGCTTTATTACGAGAATAGTTAATATATTTCCTATTCTGCATTTGTTATTTTATTTTTCAAATTATAATTTTATTCAACAAAAAAGAATCTGTCCAAAAAACAGATTCTTTTTTTATTTATTAAAACCCGAATGTATAACCTAGTCCTAATGTTACTCTGCTGAAATCAGCTTTTGAAGATTCTACAGTTGTTCCATTGCTTTTAAAATCAACATCTGAAAAATTCGCCTGATATGATAAATCAGCTACAAAACCTTTGTATGTTACTCCAGCACCTAAACCATAGTAAAATCCATTTTTAGCTTCTACATCTAAGTCTACTTGAGTACCGTCGTTATACTTTAATTTCATTGTTCCATCATTCATATTAAATGAATATCCCACATTTGCCTTGATATAAGGTGTTATTTCTGTAGAATTTTTGAAATTATATCTTCCAGTAACATATAAAGGTATTGAATCATATAGATCACCCTCTGTTGTATAGCTGTATGATCCTCTATAATTAGATTGTGACTTTAATTTCCCGTGATCCTGATAAGCTAAACCAGCACCTAATTCAAAATTATAAGGTAATTCCTTTCTGTATTCAACTGCCAATTCATATGAAAATTTTGCATCTTCACTTACATCATAATAGTTATGCTGGAATGTCGAACCAAGATCAAACCCTGCTCTTACCTCTACTTTGTTTCCTTCTGCATATAATGCAGCACTTGCTAATAGTCCAGCTACTAGTAAAAATTTTCTCATATCTTTCCTCCCGTTTTTAGTATTGAATTCCCCCAAGTCTTATTATTACTAATTGTTCTTACGGAAATTTCTTCTCAAGTTCCTCACTTGTACAATTACTATAACATTCCAATGTGAACTCAATGTGAAGATAATAAAATTTTCCGTATAAAAAAAGCCCCGTTTAATTATTTTATTAATTAACGGAGCATATAAATACATAAACTCTTATTTAAATTTTACTTCTAATACTTTTGTTTCTCCGGCTATTGCATCTCCAGAAGATTTTTCAAGTCCTGCGAACTCATCTATATTTGAAATTATCACAGGTGTAATCACTGTTTTTGCATTTGCTTTTAAAAATTCATAATCATATTTAATTATAGGTGTTCCTCTTTTTACTGTTTTTCCTTCTTCTACCAGTCTTTCGAATCCTTTTCCTTCAAGCTGGACTGTGTCAATCCCAAAGTGAACAAATAATTCTATTCCTGAATCTGTTACTATACTAAAAGCATGGTTAGTATCAAATATTTTTTCCACTTTACCATCTATAGGGGCTAAAATAAGGTCTCCGCCGCTTGGTTCAATTGCTATCCCGTCTCCAACCATTTTTTCAGCAAAAACTGCATCGGGTACTTCCTCCACAGGTACTATTTTCCCGTTTAATGGGGCGAATATCTTCCCATCAAAATCTTTTTTATCGTCTTTTCCTTTGAACAGATTAAATAATCCCATTTTACCACCTTCCTAAAATTATATCTAAATTTCATTACTAGCATATCATAAGAACTTATAATAGTCAATTAGACTTTTCAAGGTTTTTTATCTCTATTTCAAGTTTATCCAACAAGACATTAAGTTGTTTGCTGACCGCTTTTATTGTTTCCTTTTTCTCAAGATCCACTCCTGCCTTTTTCAGCTGTTCCATCGGGAAGTCATTCCCCCCCGAACTTAAAAGTTCCATATATTTTTGTCTGGCTTCTTCTTTTTTCTTAGGATTTTTTTCATTTATTATCTTATCATAAAGTATCGCAGAAGATGCAAAACATGTTGCATACTGATAAACATAAAACGGAGAGTTATAAAAATGTGGTATTCTTGCCCATACTGAATATAAAAGCTCGTCTTCCGCCATTTCATTACCGTAATAATCCTTAAACAGCTGTTTCATAATTCCGTCTAATGCATCGGGAGTTATCGGTTTTCCTTCATCTGCCAGCTGGTGTGCCTGATACTCGTAATCAGCAAGCAGAGCCTGAAAATAGAATGTTCCTGTAATATTCTTTATTGCCTGTTCCAAAAGAGCTATTCTCTCTTTAGGATCTTCGGTATCTTTCAGCATTGAGTCTAAAAGAAGACGTTCATTAAATGTAGAGGCTACTTCCGCCACAAAAATAGTATAGTCATGTGTTGCAAACGGCTGATTCTCGGCAGAATAAAGTGTATGAAGCGTATGTCCCAGTTCATGTCCCAGTGTAAACACACTGTCAAGTGTCTCATTATAGTTAAGAAGCATATAAGGATGAACTCCGTATACTCCGGCTGAATATGCTCCTGATCTTTTACCCTTTGTTTCAAAAACATCAAGCCATCCATGTCCCACTGCCTCTTTCAGCTTATTCTGATATTCCCCGCCAAGAGGAGCAACTGACTTCACTACAAGTCCTTTTGCTGTTTCATAGTCATATTCTTTATTAAAATCTATTAAATTAACGCTTCCGTCATATGTGTGATATTCTTTCAGATTTAATAATTTTTTTCTTAATTTTGCGTATCTCTTAAGAGGGGCCGACTCTTCCCTTGCTGTTTTTATAAGGTTAAGATAAACCTCTTTTGGTATATTATCCCCTTCAAGAAAACTATCCAGAAAAGAATCATATTTATATGCATTTTTTCTGGCTATATCTTTCTGAAGTATTGAATTATATATTGCCGCATATGTATTTTCTTTTTCCTTAAATGTCCCGTAATGGGCGTCAAATATCTTTTTTCTGTCTTCCTGATTCTTATTCTGGCTTAGCACTCTGCTGTAATTTCCATATGTTGACTCTATTTTTTCACCTGTAGATAATTCTACCACAGGCCATTTTACATCAGACACTGATAATTCAGTATAAATACTTCTTGGCGCTGACATAAACTGTGAATAGTATGATAAAAGCCGGTTTTCATTTTCGGGAAGAATGTGCTTTTCAAGTCTGAATAAATTTTCCAGACCAAATCTGAAATCAGAAAAAGACTCTTCTTTTGTCCAGCCCAGTACTTTGTCTTCACCTATTGAAATAGTTTCTGAATTAACCCATGAAAGATCAGTAGTTACCTTTGAAAATAAAAACTGTACTTTCTGAAGATTTTCCGTGGCATCTTTATCATATGCATTGACATCTCTCAGTAACTGCGGGTATCTGTAGAGCTTATATGACAGTTTATCCAGATCTTCCTGTTTTTTCAGAAATTCCAGAAATTTCTCCTTATCCTCAAGCTTTCCTTTGTATTCCGTTAACTCATTCAGCATTCCTTCTGCTTTTGTATAATCTTTCTGCCATAAATCCCAGCTTTTATAGATATCTGACAGGTTCCATTTATATTCCTGCGCTATTTCGTCTCTTGTTTCATATGTTTTTGCCATTGATATCTCCTCTCCGAATATTAAAAATATAAGTAAAAATATTGCACTATAATGCCTCTTGTACATTAATGCCTCCCTTTTTTATAAAAATTCATCTCTTGATTTTAGTATTATAAATATAACTATAGTAAATGGTATTATAAGCCATATCACTGATAAAAAAGCTGTTAGCGCTATTTTTAACACTGCTATAACCACTACCAGAAATAATGATAATAAAAAACTTGTAAGAAGCATTTTGGTATTATTTTTTCTTGGGTTTACTTCTCTCATATGATTCCTCCTAAAAATCAAAATACTTTTCTCTATTCCCTATCCCTATGTTTTTCAGTATTTTATCTGTATTGTCACTCCCCAGAGCTGTCCCGGCTGAATTATAGGCCTTTTTAAACTGTCCCTGTGAAAAGTGATAGTATAAAAACATTTTCTTATTCAGAGTACTGTTTTTATATAAATCTTCTATATTTTCAGTAAATGTTCCGAATATTCCCTTTAAATTTGATATTCCCAAAATCCATAAATCACACTTAAATATATTATGCACTTCATAGATGGCTTTTGCCATATATTTCTGCGTTTCATCCTGAATCTCTTTATTTTTCAGCTTTGATAATACAGCGGTAACCTTAGTATGAACAGGCGATTTATTCAAAACAATGACCTCTTTGTCGAAATTCTCCACAAGTCCTTCACTTTTCATAAAATTCTGCCCGGCTTTTCCGCTTGCCCCCACAGCATATCTGTTTTGAAGCATTTCGTTATATCCGGGATTATCCTGTATCCATATATATTTCATATTATCATTTTCATTTATCTCATCCAGCTTTTCATTATAAATAAAGGAATTGGTTATCTCATATCCGGAAAGAGACTCTATTTTCTCTTTTAATACCTTATTATATTCCTTATTCCATGACTCTATCTGTTTTTTGAATTTGTCCCTAAAACTGCAAAATTGCTCAAATTGTTTTTTTGTCATAATATTTTCTCCGGATTAAATATATTTTTTAAATAAAAGTTTCTTTTTTCCTTTTTTAGTCATCCCCAGATCATCTGCAAAAATAAATTTTCCGTGTTGTCTTATGGTTATTATATCAGAAATATTTACATTTTTATCTTTTCTTTTTTGAATAACATAATTCAGCATAATATTTCCTGACTCTACAGCTTCCGCGGCACTGTTTCTCGATACATTTACCAGCTCTGACACAATGGAATCCAGCCTTTCCGAATTCACTCTTATTATTATTTCCTGAAATTCTGTTTCCGGCAGTTCTTCCATATTATTTACCGCAGAGACTTCACAAGGTGTTCTGCCTATCTGTCCGAGATTATTCAAAAGATAGTCACTGATTTTTTCTGAAACTATAACATAAGCACCGTTTTCATAAACAAGGATATCACCAAGAAGCTCACGTTTTATATTAAGCCCCAAAATACTCCCCAGATAATCCTTATGTTCCTGCTGTTTGAATTTTGACAGATTTTTTATATGAAGAATTTTATTAGGAAAATCTACCGCATTATCCTCATAATTTTCAAATAATATCTGGCGTCTTTCTGATATTTCGGTAAGACCGCATGTTTTTATACCCATATCCCCTATTTTAGTCCCTAGTTTCTTCCAGAAATTAGGTGTATAAAACTCTTCTGTAAAAATATTTATCTCGTATTTTTCCGCTGTTTCAAAGTAATTGTACAGCTTCCTGGCTTCATTTAATGCATCTTTCGGAAATAACTCCAGGAACTTTTCTTTCTTCATTGTTTATCACCTTTTATATTATATCATAAAAAACTATTCATTTCACTTTTAATAAATGGTAATATAAAAATATAATGTGAAATTTTGTCATAATTTTGACACTAAAATATTATATAATGTAAATATCTCAGAAAGGGGTGCTTATATGAAAAAAAAGATATTAATAGTAGAAGATGAGGTAAATCTTATGGAGGTTCTGGAAGATACGCTTATTGAAGAAAATTTCGAGATTTTTAAGGCATACGAAGGTTCTTCTGCCATTGACATGTTCTATGAAATTAATCCGGATCTGGTACTTCTGGATATAAACCTGCCGAAAAAAGACGGCTGGAGCGTATGCAGAGAAATAAGAAACGAGTCCAACAAGCCTATTATAATGATGACTGCAAGAGATACCGAGCTTGATGAACTAAAAGGTCTCAGCATAGGAGCAGATGATTATATTACCAAGCCTTTCAGCTTGAAAATACTCATACTCAGAATTAAAAAACTTCTAAAAATAGAAAATGAAGATTATTATTCATTTGAAACATTAAGATTTAATTTCGGCAATTACGAACTTGTAATTGATTCACAAAATATAGAACTTACAAAGAAAGAAAGTCTATTTCTGGATTATATAATAAAAAATAAAGGAAAACTCTTAACGAGAGATATGCTCCTTAATGAAGTCTGGGGCTATGACTTTGACGGTGACAACCGCGTAGTGGACACTCTCATAAAAAGAACCAGAAAAAAAATTTCTCCTTACGGGGATCTTATAAAAACTATACGTGGAATGGGGTATATGTTTGATGAAAGTAAAAATTAATTTTTTTCAGAAGATATTTATTTTTTCTATTTTTATTATTATTACTACTGTATTTCTAAACTATATTTTTAATATTTTCTTTTTGGACGAATTTTATATTCACAGAAGATCGAAACAGATATTAAAAATAAGTGCTGAAGTAAAGAAAAAAATAGAAAATAATGATACTGATCTTACTGATTATTTTCAGAATATACAGGATAAAGAAGGGATCAGCACTGATGTCTTCAGATTGCCCCAGCATAACTCACATGATGAAAAAGGCATGATGAGAGGAGGCATGTCAGGCCCCGGCAGTATGGAAGGCCCTCCGAGATTCATAAAGGGAATGATGCAAAACAGGGACATGGAAAGAATGCACAAAGAAGAGAGTAAAAAAATAAAAACACTTTATGACAATATATCAATTATAGAATTGAAAAGAACAGGAACCAGACTTCTATTTTATGAAGAACAGCTCTCTGACCAAAATGTACTGATTATATCCACATCACTTACTGCTATGAAAAACTACAGACGTGAGATATCAATGTTTAATGTCCTTACTACAATTGCGGCATTACTTATAAGTGCTGTTATCGGCAGAATTTTTTCAAAAAAAATCACAAAAGATCTTGAAAAGCTTAATCTTGCCGCAAAAAAAATATCAATTCTGGATTTCTCGGAAAAGATATCCATAAGCAGAAATGATGAAATCGGGGAATTAAGTGAAAGTATTAATACCATGTCAGGAAATCTGGAATCATCTATAGAGAATCTGAAGTCTTTTGCTTCAAATGCCTCACATGAGCTAAAAACGCCTATTACAGTTATTAATTCTCATGCTCAGGCATTGGTGTCAGGGATTATAAAAAACGAAAGCCTGCCGAAATATTATAGAAATATTTTGAAAGAAAGCATAGAAATGAATGATCTTGTTACTAATCTTCTGACTATTTCAAAATTATCATCACCAGGTATAAAACTAAGCCAGAGTGAAGTCAGTTCACTTAATCTTATAAAAAATAGCATAGAAAAATATGAAACTCTGGAGCTGGAGAAAGATATTAACTGGTCTTTTCCAGATGACGACTTCATTATTTTCGGCGAAGAAAAATTATTAAAAACAGCTTTTGATAATATTATACAAAATGCCTTAAAATATTCAAAAGAAAATGGTATAATATTTATATATAACGATAAAAATAAATTAAAGATAGAAAATCAAATGAGCAGTCCGCTTTCTAAGAACAAAGAACTTCTCTGGGAGCCATTTTCAAGAGGTGAAAACGCCACTGATTTCAGTATTGACGGCAATGGTCTCGGATTATCAATAGTTAGAATGATATTAAATTTAAATGGATTAACTCCGGAAATAGAAATAAAAGATGATAAATTTATTTTTATTATAAAAAAGAATTTTTGACATAATTCTGACACAATAGAATGTTATCATAATTATAGAAAAAGATTTTAGAATTGGAGTGATGTTTATGAAAAAGTTAGTAACAGTAGCTTTATTGATGTTAGCAGTTACTGCAAGTGCTTTCGCAGGCAGCCACCACGGCGGGACTCACAGACACAGTGACAGCTGCGGGCATACTTGGCGTTACTAAATATCTTTATTGGTACTTAATTACAGAAAATTAAACGCGAGTATTTTGGCAAGCTGAAATTTTTGATTTTATTCCATCATTGCCAAAATACTATATATTATTTTAATAAAACAATATGATAGGATGTGAATTTTTATGAAAAAAGTTTTTATGATAGGTGCTTTGGTATTATCAATCGGAGGTTTTGCAGCTGCAAGAGGAATGGGCTACGGAGGCGGAATGGGTTATGGTAACGGGCATCACGGAGGATGCGGCGGCGGTGGTTACCACTACCAAATGATGGCCAACAACCCTGATATGCAAAAATCATGGATTACTATAGAAGAAAAAAGACTTGATGTAAGAAAAGAAATGATAAAAACTTCCCCTGACTGGAAAAAAATAGAAAAATTAAATACTGATATTGCCACTGAACAGGCAAAAATGAGAACAGCTATGGAAAAATACATGAGAGAAAATCCAAATGCTAATTATACAAACACACGTTAATATATTTATACAAGGAACTGTCCCCGAGAATAAGTAATACCGAAATTCAGGGACAGTTTTTTTATTACTGTAACATTTTGGTATATTTTATATCTACCATTCTTTTTCATTTCCATATATGATATTTACATTTTTCCTGAAAAATGGTAAACTTGTAGTTACAGATAACATATACTTACATAATTAAATGATAATAATTTTATGATATAAAAGAAAGAAGGAACAAAATGACTAAGGCAATTTTTTTTGATATTGACGGAACTCTGGTCAGTTTCAAAACACATCAGATACCAAAGGAAACTATCCATGCACTGCATGAGCTGAGAAAAAAAGATATTAAGCTGTTTATTGCAACAGGACGCCACCATTCTATGATTACACTTGATAATATTTTCAAATTCGACGGATATGTTACTCTAAATGGTCAGTATTGCTATAATAATAAAGAAATTATATATAAGCAAAGTATAAAAAAAGAAGATATTGAAATAATAGCAGACCAAACCAGCAAAAATCTTTATGCATGTTATTTTATCAAAGAAAATGAAGTGTTTACCAATATGGTAAATGATCAGGTAAAATGGTTTGCAAGTGAACTTAATACAAAAATTCCTGAAGTTTGTGATCCTGCTGTGGAAACTGTAAAAAATGATATTTATCAGCTTACGGCTTTTGTAGATAAAGAACAGGAAAATATGCTTCTTAACAGCACTAATTTTATAGATGCTACAAGATGGCATGATAAATTTATAGATGTTACCCCGAAAGGCGGAAGTAAAAGTGTGGGAATAGAAGCTGTGCTGAAATATTACAATATTCCTGTGGAACAAACCATGGCATTTGGTGACGGTGAAAATGATGTTACTATGTTACAGCATGTAAATAAAGGAATTGCTATGGGAAATGCCAGCGATTTTGTAAAAAGTTCCGCAGATTATGTAACTTCTCATATTGATGATAACGGTCTGGTAAAAGCGCTTGAACATTTTAAAATTTTATAATATTATATTCAAATAAAAATACGGGAATATTTTCTTCAGAAGTATTTCCTTTTTTATTTAGATAAAATACCATAAAAATATAAGAAGGTGTGCTGTATTATCTTCTCATACAAGCACACCTTAGCTTATCATTGTCATTCTTTTATACCTTCCCGATTGAATTTATTTTATATTATATCTGAACCCGGCTGAAAATACATTATTTGAGATGTCAGAATCATTTATCTGCATATCATAGTTTGCATACCAAGCCCATTTATCATTTACTTCAGTGCTTATTCCCAGACCCGTCCATACAGAGTCTCCTGGGAGACCTATACCTTCTACTGTAAATCTTTCAGATGACATTCCCACATAAGATGCTTCAAAGCTCAAATCTTCGTCATTAAACGCTTTCTGCCAAGATGCATACCCTAGAATTGTACTTTTTCCGCCTGCCCATTCAAAGTCGTATTCACCTCTAAGACCTATTGAACCTGATGTCTGATCATAAGTTTTACTGTCGGCTTCCAGACCAAGGAGACTTCCGTCTTCTGTGAAACTTCCTCTTTTTACTGAATCATATGATATTCCTGCAAAAGGTGTTAAGTTAAAGTTTTTCGCAAGTTTGAATTTATAACCTGTTTCACCGTATCCTGAATAAACATAATCATCATGGTTTATTGATACATTTTCAGTCTGTGAACCTGTTACTATCTCCCTGTCTACATCACTTGAGACAAATCCTATACCTAATCTACCTAATACATAAAATTTATCATCTTTTTCTCCGTATCTTCCATAAAGTGATATTCCCAAGTTCTGGCTTTTTGATTTTCCGCCGTAACGGTCAAAATCCGCATCTGCATCTGAATAAGATATAGCTGCACCTAATATTACACTGTCGCTTATATTTTTATCAATACCTACCTGTCCGCCAAATGATGTTGTATCTGCTGAAGCATAACCTGATTCTTTTAATTTTCCTGTTGATGCTATTCCGCTGAACCATATTCCTGCTACATCTGCTTTATTTTCCAAGCTTCCCAACATTACCAGTCTGTTAGTTAAGTCTCTGTTTACTGCTTGTGACTGCTGGAATGTAAGAGCCTGTGCAGAAGCATAAATCTGACCTGATAAACTATCTAGTGTTGCTGCAAGGTCTGATGATGACGACTGCTGAAGCATTGCTATTTTTGTTCTGAATTCATCGCTTCCCTGGTTATTATCAAGAGCTGTTAACACCTGTTCAAGATTTTGTGATGAATTATTTCTTGTTGCATCTGAATTATAAGCTGCTTCTGCATATTCTGCTATATCTCTTCTTGCTACGCTTAATTTTACGCCATCGTTTCCATAAGCAACGTCAGATTGAAGGAATACCGGTGTTTCTACTTTTCCAAATTCACTCGTTACACCATTTACGGCACTTATTACATTTTCTGTTATTACATCTTTACTTATGTACACCGGATTATTGTCCGCATCTTTCGGAGCTGTTACTCTTAAAGTGGAATTATTTAAATCTGCTGTTCCTCCCACTTTTATAGTTGCCCCAGCTGCACTTATTATTACACCTTCAGGAGTAGAAGTATAATTTCCCTGAATGTTCATTCCTTGTCCTGTACTGCTGACAGTTCCTCCGTTATTTATTACATTATTATTTATGTATCCTCCGTTGCTTGCTAGAGTTCCGCCAGACTGTACATCTACCTCAGATACCACTTGTCCGTTTACTTCAAGCACTCCGCCGTTTACTACGTTCTTTCCTGTATATGTATTTTTACCGCTGAGTATCAATGTTCCTGTTCCTGCCTTTATCAGCCCTGCATCTCCTGATATGTCATTTCCGAATGTAGAAGTAACAGTATTGAATGTTACATTGACATAATCTCCCAATGCAAGTCTTTTATCAAAAAGTGCCGGTCCTTTTACTGCTTTGCTTATGTTTAAAAGTCCCCAACCATACACAGCATCTACACCTTTAGCTCCTTTATCAGTAGCTGTGGATAATATTGTCTGTCTTATAAGATCACCGTTCATCCATGGGTATTCTTCCTGAATCAAAGCTGCTGTTCCTGTTACTACCGGAGCTGCAAATGAAGTTCCCATTCCAGAAACATTTCTTACATTAAATTCATAATCTCCCACTGCTGCCAGACACCAGTTCTGTGCTATACCGCATTTATTTGAGTAATCACTCGGAGTCCCGTCTGTAGAATCCACTGCCATAACAGCTAACCATCCTTTTTGCATTTCAGGATAAAAATATGGAAGTCCTGCTTCGGCAGAAACCTCATCTTTACCTGAATTTCCTGCTGCCCAGATAAATAAACTGTCTGTAGATGCCTTATCTCTGTAAAACGATACTACCGGATCAGAAAGCGGCATATCAGATTTTGAAGCAGTTTTTATTGTTCTTGAAGCTACTCCGAACGACTGATTGTATATTCTTACTCCGTTATTATATAAATTATCGTACATACCTCTCTGCACTACTATACAGTTATTGCTTCCGTCAGAACATACCGTCCCGGCAGCTTCACCTCTGATTTTTACACCAGGGGCTACACCTATTGTTTTACCGCCAATTAATTCTGATACTAAACTTCCGTGTATATTTGTGCTTCCGGCATAATTACTGTCTTTTGTTATACGGCTTTTGCCGTTTGCGTCTCTAAATTCTATGTTATTAACGTCAAAGTTGCTGTCTACTACACCAACCGTCACTCCTGTACCGTCTATTTTGTTCTCTTTAGCCTCTTTTGCATTATGCGGATCTTCTGGATTAAAAGGAATATCTCTAGTCACATCTATCGGAGTTGGTGTTGCTGTTCCTCCTCCGCCACTGTTTCCTTCTCCCCCGCCAGAGCTTGAGCAGCTTACTAAAGCTGTTGCTAAAGTTATAATAAACATAATTTTCTTATTCGTTTTCATCTCTTATTCCTCCTTTATTCATTAACATTAGATACAAGAATCTAGAGAAGTGTGATTCTTCTTGTATCTAACTCTGAATATAGGAGTCATTTTTTATTTTATATTTTGTCTCAAATTGTAACAATTATATATTACACTTCTCACCGACGAATATATTATATAATTTATTTTTCCTAATGTCAACTTTATTTCTACAAACAAATGTACGTACAATATTATAATCCTTATTTATCAATATAATTCATTATTAAAATATTTTTTTGAATTAAATATTTAATTGAATTTTTTAAAGTTAAATTTTTATACCATTTTTTCTTGCTAAGTATTTTCACTGACTTTTTTAAAAAAAAATTAAAATAAAAAGTCAGACTTAAATCTGACTTTTTCTGATTTTTAAATATTATTGTTATTTTATTTTTAAAAATCTATCTTCATTTATTACTTCACATTCAATACTTCATTCCATACCTCAGTAATCTTTGTAGTCTGAAAACAATAAAATATTGATGACGGATTAGGAAGATTTTCATCTTTGGCTATCTCTGTCTGCGATAATCTTCTGCCATATTTCTTGTAATTCTTGTAAAGTAAAAGCTTCAAACTCTGTTTGTTATACTTCGGTATCACTTCTTTCTTTACTTCAAATCCCGCAAGCCGTCTTAAATTATTTATTCCTGTAAATCTACTCGCTAACACAGATTTCGAATAAGGAAATTCATATTTTATCAAATCTCTTAATGTTGCCCCATATTGCTCTTTTCCTATCCTTATTGATAATTTTCTGTACAACTCTATTAACTCTTCATTTGTATGTGTCACATTCGTTATCACATGAACAGGCTCATCTCCCATAGATCTCAGAAATTCATTCCATGTACCAAAATGTCTCCTTACTACACTTGCCCCTATCCCTTTTTCTTTTTTCATTATCAACAGGGTCACTGCCCTGTACTCTTCCTTTATTTCCCTGTACGCTTCTGCTATTTCTTCTTTACTGTATGAAAACTTCCTTATCTTTATTCCAAACTTCTCTTCTATTTCTTCCCTGTTCCATAATGTCTTCACATATTTATAGCTCGGCAGACCCTCTATTCCGTCTATTGCTGATATATGTCTCAGTTCTCCCGTTTCTATCTTTTCTTTTATCAGCTTCTCCACTCTGTCCTTTTTCTCTTCTTCATTTATTCCTGCTTCTTTCTTCGCATTCTCCCAGTGCCCGAAATATCTTTTTACCGTTGCTGAAGAACAGGTTTCCTTATTTTCATTAAAACTTTTCGCTGTTGTTTTCCCATACTTTCTGTAATGTTCCTTGATTTGCCATATAATTTCACTTTCATTACACGATTTCATTCTAACCACCTTAACATGAAATTTTTCGTATAATTCCTATTTCAGCATTATCTTTTCATTATTTTATTTTTATTAAAACTGCTATTTTTTTATTTTTAACAAACTACACTTTAGTATTTTATTTCCTCAAGGACTTCCCTTATTTTTGTTTCTTCTGACAATGGTACATCTACATATATCAGGGTATTTTTTAGTCTGGCGACTACTTTATATCTGAAATTTGTTTTCAGTACATACTTTGAGTAATCTTCACTATTTTCATTCTCTTCCGACACTTTATTTTCCCTGTTACGGCGGCACTTTTCTTTATTTATGTCAAACATTGCCGCTGCTCTGTTTTCATTGTCTGTTTTGTAATATTCTATACGCAGGTCTTCTTTCATTGCTATTACTGCTGCTTCTATACTCAGATTGTTCTGATATTTTCTTATCATATTTTTTACTATATATTCATTTTTTCTCATTACATTTGAAAAATGTTCCGGTGTTGCTATTCTTCTATTTGTCTTACATCCTGTCAATAGAAAATGAATGCTGAAAATTAGAATTATCCATTTCTTCATATTTTATTCCTTGTATATTTTAATACACAGAACCGGATTTTATTATATCCGATTCTGCAAAACCTCTTTATTGTTTCTTCATCCCTGCTTATCATTATTTCATATATTTTGTTAACCGGTATATATTTTATTAAACAGAAAACCCATGTACTTATGTCAATAATGTGGACACATTTATCTTGTCTATTATGAAATTTTTTTCAAATATTCTTTAGGAGATAA
>NZ_JAMZGM010000089.1 GCF_024158605.1 Sebaldella sp. S0638
TTCGGACACCTGCCTTCTCTCAATTAGTTTACACAATCAAGATTTTTGTGTCCACTTTTTCATACTAACACCAAAAAGAAAAAGCTGAATCATGTATTTTGACTCAGCTTTTTTATATATAAATGCTTTTTAGAAATCCAGATCAAGTTCTTCCAGTTCCTTATCTACTTCTGTTACTTTTTCTTCTTCTGCAAGCACACTTTTTTCATACATCTTAAAGAAAGGATAGTACATCAAAATCCCTAAGAAAACTATAATTACAGCATAAATCGGTGCCTTCCAGTCAAGTGTAATCAGATACTGTGCTATAGGGCTCGGCATTCCTCCCACATTTACTATAGGCTTGTTAATAAATCCTAATTTAAATACATAATATGAAAATACACTTAATATAGGTGTCCCAATTACAAATGGTATAAACAAATACGGATTATACGCCACCGGAAAACCATATACCACAGGTTCTGAAATATTGAAGATTGCCGGAACTATAGAAGCTTTTCCTGCTGCCTTAAGCTCTTTTGATTTACTCATAAGTCCCAGAATAGAAATAGCTCCTGTTACTCCCGAACCTGTACATGCCATAAAATATCCCCAGAAATTTTCTGTAAAAATATGTGTAGGTACTCCTCCTGATGCAAAAGCCTGAGCATTTTCAGTCAGATACTGTGTCATAAACGGCAGTGTAAAACTTACAAGTATTGCATAACCGTTTAATCCAAGGAACCAGAAAATCATTTCAAACAATGATACTAAAAACACAGCCATAGGCGTATCAATTCCCTGAGTCGCAGGCCCTAATACTGTTACGAATACTTCCGGAAGTATTTTCCCGCCTGACATTACCTGAGTAAATATACTGATAAATACACTTAAACAAATTATTATAAGCAGCGGAACTATTGCCTCAAAAGTTTTCCCTATCATATCAGGAAGCCCTTTTATTCTGATAGTTACTTTTTTCTTAATTAAGAATGCCATTATTTCCACAGATATTAATGATGCAAAAATAGCTATAAATAATCCTCTTGAATCCATAAAGCTAAAATCAAAAGCTCCGTCAGTTACCTTTACATTTAGTATTGCAGTAGCCAGAACAGCTCCAAGCAGGCTGTGCAGAACCGGAATTTCCATTTTCTGCGAATGTGCATATGAAATAGTAATTGCTGCATATATAGAAAGCAGTCCGTAAGTAAACATAAACGGCAGTCCTAATATTGCATTATAATTGTCAAATATATTTTTTATACTTGATCCGTCAGGAAAAAAGTTTCCCAGTCCCATTACTATCAAACTTATCGAACCGACCATCAATATGGCCATCAGGCTTATCATTCCGTTCTTTATTGAAGATATATGCCTTTGTGCTTCAATCTTTTCAGCAATAGGCGTTATATATTTTTCAAGCATTGTGATAAAGCCGTTCATCTTTTTTTCTTTCATAAAAAATATCCTCCGTTATACATTTTTTTTATCATGTTTTACTTTTAAAAGAATTGCTGCCTTTAATATTGCTGCTCCGTCTACCATTCCGTAATCTTTTGAATTTATTATTGCAAAAGGTTTATCCAGTTTATCACATTCCTGCTGTATCTCTTTTTCCTTATGCTTTATCTGAGGCCCTGCCAGTATTACATCATAGTTTTTTACATGCTCTTTCAGGCTGCTTACAGGATAAGCATCTATTTTTATATCTACATCTTTAAGTTTTTCACTTTTTTCTGCTACTTCGGTCATTTTACTTACCATAACACTTGTAGAAGCCCCCAGGTTACAAACCAATAATATATGAAGTCTGTCAAAATCCATATTTACTCACTCCTTATCTTCTTTTGTCTTATATAATTCTATTATTTCAGTTAACAGTGTTTCTGCCAGTATTGTATTCATCAGCGTGTCCTGTGCATGGGAAAGCAGTACCGAATACTCCTGTTTATTTCCCTGTGCTTCGGAAACCAGTACCTCTGTATGCACGTTATGTGCATCATCAAGAGATTTTTTTGCTTCTTCCATTAATTTTTCCGCTGACTCAAAATCTTTTTCCTTTGCTTTCCCGAGAGCTTTTAACATAGTAGAAAAACTATCCCCTGCAAAAGAAATGATCTGAAAACTCACTTGTTCTATATCCATTTTTAGTATCCTCCATTATTTTTAAAGTTTGCTGCTGCTTTCACCATCTAATATCAAACAGCTGTTTTTATGTAATTTTGCTGATGTCGCAGGTATATCTTCACTTACTTCCCCTTCTGCTACTTTCTTGGCTATATCTGCTTTTTTGCTTCCTGAAATAATAAGGACTTCTTTTTTAGCCTCAAGGAAATGCTTTATTCCCAAAGTTATCCCTTTTTCCAGTTTTCTCTCAGTATCAAAATATTTTTTGGCAACTTCCTTGGTATTGTCGCTCAGATCTACCACATGAGAGTATTTATCGAAAGATGTTCCCGGTTCATTTAAGCCCAGATGACCGTTCATCCCTACACCAAGAATTACCAGATCAAGTCCTCCATTTTCTTTTATAAAAGTATCCATCTTACGGCATTCTTCCTCAAGATTATCCGATTTCGCATTAAATTCCACAAGCTGTCCCGGTGCCAGATTCAGCTTTCCGAATAAATCTCTCTGCATATAATCCTGACAGCTTCCTTTGTCATTTTTATCCATTCCTACCCATTCGTCCAGTCCTACGAATACAAAGTTATATTTTGACAAATCCTCGCCTTTCAATGCATCAGCCACATATGTATAGGTCCCCAGCGGAGTATCTCCCGAGGCAAGACATATTAATGTTTTTTTCTCGCTTTTTATCTCGTCGAGAATTATTTTTCCTGCATATTCAGAAAGTTCCATATAATCTTTGGTTTTAATTATTTCCATACTCTCACTTCCATTCTCCGATATATTCTTTATATAATTCCAATAATTCATCTGTTATCTGCCCTGCAATATTATATGTATTTATAAGCGGATGCACCATTAATGCCTTTATCGCCTTTTCCCTGTTCTTTTCCTTTATTGCCTCCACTGTAAGTCTTTCAAACATTTTTATTGTTCTTATTATCTGCATTTGTGCATCAGGAATATTATCTATTTTTCTCTGCTTTACTCCGTCTTTGCTTATATCACAAGTTATCTCTATTACATCTTCATCATTAAGTTCCTTTATACTTCCGTTGTTCGGTACCAGAAGAGTCATTGAGATATCTCCTTTTCCGTTAACGGCTTTTATGAAGTTCAGAGCTATTGAAGAGTACCCGCCTTCATCAGGTGTATTCACATATTCCTCAAATGTAGGAACAGGGAATTCCTCAGGTCTTACCTGTCCTGACTCTATGGCAAAATAGCTTTTCTCTCTTTCCATAAGGTGTCTCATATATATTTCAAATATTTTATCCGTATCATTTATATCAGCTTTCTTTATTTCTGCAAGCATTCTTTTGTTTATATCCTTTATTAGCTCTCCTCTTGCAGAACCGTTTTCTTTAATAGATTTCACCACTTTATCGTTATAATAGAAGAAATACAGATACTCATTAGGAAGCTCGTCATGCAGTATATGAAGAAGCTGTCTGTCAAACAATCTCATGTCTGTTTCGCTGAATAGTGCGGGATTATTCAGTATATCGTCCATAACATCTTTCCCGTCAGCTTTTGCGTCTCTGAAATATGAAAGATGATTTAATCCGTAACATGTAATGTCGAATTTCTCCCTGTCAGCTTTTATAAAATCAGCAAGCTGCTGTGTAAAGTGGCTCGGCCCGTCACATATTCCATATACATTATCAAAGCCTTCATTTCTTAATGCCTGTGTTACCAGTCCCGACGGATTTGTAAAATTAAATATAACTACTCCCGGAGCTGATTTTTTATTTATTAATTTACAGTATTCCACTAATATCGGAATAGATCTCAAAGACATGGCAAATCCGCCTACACCTGTAGTTTCCTGTCCTAATATCCCGTACTTCTGTGCCATTTTTTCATCCTGGTATCTTCCTTCGTCCTGCCCCACTCTTAATGTAGTAATTATGTAATTAGCATCTGTTACAGCTTCTTCTGCATCTGTAGTAAGCTCGAATATTACATCTTTATCCACTGCTTCTGCTACTCTTTTAGCTATACCTCCGTATATTTTCAGCTTTTCTTCATCATTATCCATAAATACTATTTTCTTTACCCCAAGCTCTTTTGCTTTATTTGTTAATGATTTTGCCAGAAAAGGAGATCTTACTCCTCCTCCGCCCAGAACTGTCAGTTTCATTTGTTTTTCCTCCTGTATTTTTTACTTTTTTATGATTATTAATTATTTAAAGACTTAAAAAATTTATATAATTCAGCCGAGTCATCTATTTTCTTTATTTTTTCCAGTAAATCTTTTTGCTGTGTGAGATTTATTATCTCTTCTATACTTTTTACGTGTTCCGTTATGTTCGCAGCTCCTATAAGAAACATCAGGAATACCTTTCTGTCTCCGGGAAAAGTAACTGCATTTCTTATGCTCAGCACACTTATGCAGGATTTATTTACATTTGTGAAAACTTCTCCGTGCGGTATTGCCACATTATTTTCCAGTATAAAGTGTACGCCGAATAATTCTGCTATATTCACTATTTCATCTATATATTCTTTTTTTATTTCATTTTTTCTGATAAGAGGTTCACCGCATATTTCTATGGATTTCTGCCAACTTTCCACACTGTCTATTATCTGCACCCTGTCCTCAAGTATAAAGTCTGCAAGCCTTTTTTCCTTTTTTATCAGAACCGTGCCTTCCTCGTCTATTATCAGCCTTAATTTATTTTCCAGTTCTCTGTTATTCTTGACAATATCTGTTTCTTCTATTAATTCCAGTACTTTATTCATTTTTTCCTTATAGGAATTCTTTTTTACCAGATACGGACTCAGCTTTTCCTGATCTTCCATTGTAAAGAAAGCTGTTATTTTTACTATAGGTATATTTATTTTTCCTGTGAGATGTTCATTTAATGTCAGGGTGCTTATTATCAAATCTATATCTTCGAGATTATAATCCAGAAGCTCCATATATGATAATGTAGCAGTTATGTTTATATCGTAATTTTCGGCAAGCCTTTTTGCTACAAGCATGGAAGTCCCATAGCCTCCGCCGCACACAAGAAGAATATTCCTGTATTTGTTCCTGTAATTTCTGTTTCTCTCTATTGAAGCAAGAAAGTGTATTGTAAAAAGTGCTATTTCAGAATTGTCTATTTTTTTACCCATTAGATTTTCTAATCTTTTCAAAGCATTCTTCACAATTTCAAATAATTCCGGATAGGCCCTTATGGCTTCATAATATATTTCCTTCTCTATTCCCAGACTGTTTTTCATTCTGTAAATCACGGGTTTTATGTGATTCAGAAGTCCGTTAAACAGTTCCTCGTCAGAAGTAATATCTATATCTGTATAATTATTTACCTCGCCAATTATTTCCTGTACAAGGAGTTTTATCTCTATCCAGTTTTCAAATATTGAAGTATTATAACCATAAGAAATAAATCCCAGAATATAGTCCACAAGCTGTAAAATTTCGTTCTCCCCGTAAGTAATCTTAAAGCTTTTTTCAAGAGTCCTTATCTGTTCTGATACAAGACTGTATTCCTTTGTATTTTTCAGAAAACTTTTATTTTTTATATTTTCTATAAAGTGTCCTCTTCTTATTCTCATATAAGCAACAATAAGATAAGAAAATATATATTCATAAAAATTATTATCTCTGTTTTCTATCTCTTCGGATATTCTGGTCAGGAATTCCCTTATCATATCCATATTCACACCGGAAAGTTCATTATAGACCAGAGTATCTATAAGTCCGCTTTCTGTTTCTTCCATGTAAAAAAATTTGTTTACATTTTCTTTGTAATTTTTCAGAATATAATTTCTTATATCAGTCTCTTCATTGTCATAGTAACTTCTTTTAAGTTTTATGCCATCCTTTTTTATTTCATTTTCTATTTCCGATACATCATTTTTTATAGTCGTCCGGCTCACATCCAGTTCATCTGACATCCGGGAAAAATTTATTTTTTCATCAAGAAGGATTCTTAATTTTATATATTCTTTCCTGTCATTTTTTGTATTTTTATTTATAAGTTCCAAAAATACGTTCTCGTCATATGCTTCTGAAAACTCTGTGCTTATAAGCCTTCCCTTTGATTCTTTTTTTATTTCGGGAAACTTATTTACTGCCAGTATAAAATTCAGTTTATCTATTTCATATCTTACTGCCTTTTCGGATATCTTTAAGGTTTCGGCAATTTCTTTTATTGTTGTTTCATCTTTATTTTTCAAAAATTCTGCTACTTTTAATAATCGATTATTTATATACATTTGATATCACCCATTATACATATTAGCCCATAATTAAAAAAAAACAATCTTCAACTTTTAGACGTATTTTTCCAAAAAAGTTTCATTTGTCTTCTTAAATGTGCTTGGATTCTGGTTTTTTGTATGGACTGTTTTTACCAGAAATTTCTTTTATATTTATATTTTCTCATAAAATCTCTCATATGAAAAGAGCTGCCCTAAAAAATTAAGACAGCCCTTTAATTGTTCTGTTATTTATTAATAAATCAGCAATTCCCCAAGAACCATAGTTTCATCCACACCCATAATCCCAAAATGATACTCCCATGTTTTTCTGCATTTCAAACCAACAGGAAGAAATAACTTTTCAAGAAGTTTTTCTTTTTTTCTGTTTTCCGGAGTTTTTTTCTCATTTATAAATAAAACAAGCTCTTCTTCCTTATCCAGCGAATCATAAATCAGCGAATCGGGATAAACGCTTTTGAATACTTTCTTAAATACTTCTATTTCCCTTAAATAATTATATTTATCCTGTATTCCGTCAGCTACTGTTACTTTCTCGCGTTTATTCAAAATCCTGAACAATTCCCGGATTTCATCCCCGTATCTCCCGCTTTCAATGCTTTCTATTATAAGTCTGCTTGTCAGTACTCTTTTATTCAGCCCTTCCTGTAAATCCAGATTTGCCAGAATATGAAATACTATGTTAAACAGCTCTTCTCTCTGCACTTTTCCCGCGATAAGATCCGGATTTAAAAGATCATTTACCACATCTGTAAATCTGTAAAATGGATTTATTTCCACTTCTGTTTTTTCATTAGCAATATTGCTGTAATTCAAATCTTCCATATTCATTTCCGAATATGGAGAAATATTTTTTGATAATATATATTTCAGATTTTCCCCTGTATGCGACTCTTTTGTAAGCTGGTACAGCAAAAACCATATATACTGATACTGTTCCCTGTTTATCTCCATTCAGTTATCCCCCTTACTTCATATTCAGGATATTTATATCCTATACAGCTTAACAGAAAACTTAGCTCATCTCTCAGATATCTGCCTTCTTCTTTAACCTCGAAATATAAATTCAGCTTATCCCTGTTTTTCCTCTTTATTTTTACTTTTTTATTAAATATTTCATTCATATCAAATGAATCGGCAATTTTTTCAGTATAGCCGTTCAAAGTCATCTCTTTCAGCTTCAGACTTTTTATATTTTCATAACCCGCTATTATTTCATGTATTTCAGACTCGCTTCTTACTCTCATATCTGAATCATTTTTAAAACGGCTTATAAAATCCTCTGTTTTTTTATTCCCTAATGGTTTAAAAGTAAGATTTTCAAATCTTTCAGAATCAATCTCGTTTATTCTCCATAATTCCCAGTTTTTATCCTTTAAACTGTCTATATACACATAAATATCGTGCTCTTTTCTTTCTAGTTCTTTTATTCTGCTGTCTGTTACATTTACGAGGTCTTTTTCTGGATTTAATGAGGATATTCTATAACAATAAGTCTGATTTTTGGTATCTGATTTTATTTTATCAGCTAAAACTGTCTTTTCTTCAATATTCCATGCAAGAAAATAGTTTTCATAAACATGATCATTATACTCTCTATAATTAACACTTATTTCCCCAATATATTTTTCAATTTCTTCAGGCAGCTCTTCTAAATACAAATCAAAAAATCTTCTGCTGTAAGGCGTATACAGAACTTCCCATTCCTTATCATTTAATTTCAGCACATTTAATAATTCTTCTTCCTTTTGGCAGTATTTTTCGCATTTTTCACTGTAAATATTCATTTTATATAATTTCCCGTCTAGAAGCAATTCCCCTTTAAATCCCTCTTTCCCAAAGTTTTCCATATTATCATAACTAACATCCAAATAAATTCTTCTGAAAAAAACATTTTTCCTTTTGGCAATTTGATCAGGTTCTGCGTCTTTCTTGTACATAGGGAATACTATTTCCCTGTATTCTGCGAGTTCTTCTGCATTCACAGGAACTGTATATATTGCCTTTTTTGAATCTAAATATAATTCATCTATATTATCACTTATATCTTTCAGTATTTTCCTAAAGTCTCCGTTTATTTCCGGAAACATTCCGGTACTTATCTCCCTGAAAAAATTCACATCTTCGTCATTTTTTACATTTTTCATTATTTCTTTTAAAATTTCATTTATATAATCCATATTTACTCCTGCTCTAATGCCAAAAATTCAAAATCCTTATACTGCAATTCCAGTTCTGATTGAATATAACTAAGTATTTCGTTTGTCAGATACGAATCACTATACTCAAAATCAAGATAAATTCTTTCTCTTTTCCCTTTTATCTGAAATTCTTCTGCAAGAAAACTATTAAATCTGAAACCTGTTAAAATTTTTCTGTTCTTATTTTCAGTAAAAATTTCGGCAAGTTTCACATCTGCGATATCATTCAGACTGCGGACTATATCTTTTATCTGTTTTGTGTCAGATAATATTTTACTTCTGTCTCTTTTTATATTTTCATTACTGTATATATGATAATCCAGATATTTCTCCAGCTCACTGTCCAGTCTGTCCAGCACTTCCCAAAGAATCACCTTATTATTTATTTTTTTATCTGTAATAAATTTTATCTGTTCATAATTCATAATATATGAAGCAAGTACCTCCCCGCTCTCGGGAACCATGAGATACTTTCTGTTTATGTCAGTATTTATAAAGTATTCATAAATCAAACGTTCTTCAGTAGGTTTTACCATTTCATTCATTTTACATTCCAGCTGCCTTATATTCCAGCAGAGTACACAATTTTGTTCATAATCAAACTTTTTATCATAATCAATTGAAATAATTTCTTTTGAATCCCAGTAATCATCATCTACTTCCACGAGATACACTGAAATAAATTTCATAATATATGGTATATTCAGGGTTCTCCATGATATTTTATTCTTCTCGGTTATTTTATATAATTCTTCTGCTTTTTCAAAATATTCTCTGTTAATTCTGAATTGAAATTTTGCACTGAACAAACCGTTGTCTGTGGCTATAATCCCCTGAACCGTCTGATTATTCAAAGCTGTTATCATATCAAAATTTTCTTTTACGAATAATTCCTCCAGATATAATCCGTTTTCTTCTGTAAATATATCTTTATCCAATAAATCTGTCTTTTTCAAATAATTTTCGCTAAAAGGGTACAGACAGCCTTCATATATTTTCAAATCTTCCCTTCTTACAGGAACTGTGTAAATGTTATATTCTTTAAAATTATATTCTATGGAATTAAGTATATCGTTTTTTATATTGGAAAGTTTCTCCGTATACTCATTTCTTATATTATTAAATGTTGTCAAAGCTGTTATTTTCATTAATCTCGTCTCCAGACTTCATACTCTTCATGATAATGTAGTTTCCAGTTTTTTCTTGTACACTTTCTTAATTTGACAATATTTTGATAAAATTCTATTTTCGTTTCATATTTTCCTAAAAAGTATCCCCAGTATTTTTTATATTCCATTTTTCTTTGCAGAAAAAACCTTCCTGTTCTCAAAAGAACTGCTTCCAGCAAATATTTTAATTCGGTATCATTTTTTATAAAGACTTCATCTACTTCTGCCAGCAGTTTTATATTTTGAACCGCCTCATCAAAATTATGATTTTCAAACAGCTGTATTGTCTCTCCCATGAGCTCTTTTATACTTTTTGGCTTTAATTCCTCTTTTTTACCTGTTTTTTTAAAGTATGACTTCTCCCTTTTGGAAATGCTTTCCTCAAATATCTGATTTTCTTTTTTCTCTTCTTTTACTGTTATATGTTCTGTTTCAAAACCGGTTGTTTTCCCTGTAATATCTGAAACTTCTTCTTTTTCAAGGAATTTTTCAGTATCCTCTGTCATAAAATCTTTGCACTTATTCAAACACTCAAGAAATAAAATATTTTCCCCGGTTTCGGAAAACATTTTGTATTCATCAGTTTCCATTGCTGAATATGTACCTGTCAAAAGATTATCAAGATTTTTTTTTAGTTTTTCCTCGAATAGTTCTTTGTTTTCTTCCGAAAGTTTTTTATAGCCTTTTAATGCTTCTGAAAATTCTCTGTTTCTTATATTTTGGTACACTGATAAGATTAACTTTTTTATACCTTCTGTATCACCCGGAATTCCTGTTAATTCTTCTTCATTATCTTTTATTTTTTCTGCCAGACGAAAAAAATTATCAATACTCACATAATTCTTATTTTCCGTTTCTTCCATCATTCTCCAGAATTCGTCTGTGTATTTTTCCCCGAATATTTTCTGAAGAAAATCGTAGAGTATTCTCGCCTTAAAACGTTCCTTTCCAATAGGGACGAACACTATTCTGCCGTTTAGCTCCTGAATATTTACGCTTAATTCCTGCTCTTCAATATTATGATTTAATTCTTTCAGAATTTCTTCTTTTTCCGGAATTTCTGATTTTGCAAGTCTCTTTATTGTTTCCTTTTGTGATTTTATATATTCTATAAACATTTTCTGTTTTCTCATATGATCCCCTTTTTATTTTTATGATTTCTTTTTAATCATATTTATATTATCATATTTAACATTATTATTAAATCTATATATAAAATATTAAGTAAAATAATTAATCACGTTCCATATATATTTTGCAGTTTAGGTCTTTTGCCCTCTCTAAAAACTGAATTATTCTCCCCAATATTTCATATAATAATTCAGGCTCGAAAATATCATATTTTATATCCGGCTGTTTTAATATTTCTGCATCAAAATATTTTAACTGGTTTACTGCACTGGTGATATCCGGTACCTCCCATTTATCGTCATACCATCCCGTCACTTCATGATATTCTTTTATTAAGCCGTAGAAATACTCATTTTTAAATGGAATGCCGTGCATTATTGCGGAAAAATATCCTTCCCATATATACAGTATTTCCTCATCACTACCATTCTCAAAGAAAAATTGAATTGCCTGTTCTCCAAGATCATCATAGCCTTTATAATATTTATCATCTGTTATTGTCATTTCTGGCTCATCTACTGCATTTCTATAAATAGCCTAAATCTATTTCTTCTTCTGTTAAATTATCTACAAAATACATTCTTCCGTTTTCTGCGACCAGTTGTAAGTCACTTCCTACAGGAAAAACATAAGTTGGTATTATTGCGGGCTCTATTTCTGCCACTGTATTATAGTCACAAACTACTAAATTATTTGGATCATTTACATAGTCATCATCATCCATCTCAGAGAAAAAACGCCACCCGCTATCCGGTGCTTCTATAGATTCTTCCCTAAAAAGCCATTTTAACTTGCTTTTCCCGCTGAGAATATTTTTAGAAACTATACATGCTCCTGCATTTATTATGAATTCTGTTTCGGCTTTTTTATACATTAGTTGGCTCCTTTGTTTTATTATATTTTTTCTTTAATTTCCATTTTGATACACTTCATTTCTTTACTTTTTCTCAATCTATCAATTATTTTACTGACTACGCTATTTACCAACAATAGCATATGCCTTATCCCCAACTTTGATACTATTGATATCTTCAGAATCGTAAACAAGAATTCCAATAGTCCAGTTTCCTAAAAAACTTGATGATATTTTAACGCCTTTTATTATAAAACTATAACTAATACCATCAGACTCTACAAGTATTCCATCATTTTAGAATCCTTTGCTTGAACGATCACCTGCTACAGTACCGCCAATAACATATCCCTTACCTTCAATATATATAATAACCCCAATTGTCATAATATATTCCATTGTCATATTCATCTGTCCTCTAAATTTTCATCTTTAATCATTCTTATTGCCTCATTTGCAGCTTCCTTTATAATATACTCGGTACTATTGCTACAATTTTCCAGAAAAGGAAGGTATTTCAAATTATAAGTATCACCTATTATTTCTAAAACATACGCTGCTCCTTGTAAATTACAATCAGATACTTTAGATATCAAAAAGTCCATATTTATAAATTCTGTTGCTTCCTTTTCCAAAGAAAGAAAATTTAATAAATATATCATTCCTTCAATTTTTTCTTCATCTTTTTCTTTTTTCAAATAATCTTCCAAAACACCGCATACCGTTTTCAACTCATCATTTGAAAATATATGGTATCTTAAGGTCATATCCAAAGAATACAAATCACTACTTTCTCTATTCTCTATTATTTCCCTTATTTCAGAAATGATATCAATTTTTTTCTTTTCATATCTTAACGCAAATATTCTTCCGGCATTTAACACTTCTCTTCTTATTATCACATCCTCTTCATATGCAAAAAGATTAATTATATTATTAAATTTCTCTTTCCCTGAATATGCCAAAATATAAAGTAAGTAAATTAGTGATTTTTTATCATGATATTTTTCATTATAAAAAGAAGAACCTTTAGCATACATATAAATCAGCTTTACTAAAAAATCTAAGCGTATATTTTTTATAACTTCCTTTTTCTCTGATAACTTATATATTATGAATAATATTTTTTCTTTTATTTTGCTATCATTTGTACTTGCTAACTGATCTATCAATGAGTTGCAAATTTTTATTTTTTCATTTGTCTCATATTTAAAAACTTTCTCAATATTTTTTATTATCTTATCTATCATTATTTTAGATTTATAATCTTTTATAATAGTTATAATTACCACATACTTTCGTGTTTTATTTAATCAACTAATTATAGTTAAAAATATTATTATTAATACTTTTTCTCTCTTAAAGGGAATTCAATATATCCAACATTTTCTTATCGTTTCTCTTTTGTGCTATTTTTAAAGGACTTTGTTCTTTCATAAATTCATTTGTGTACTCAGTGTTTTTACTCAATCCATTCATTATTAAAAGCTTTGCTGCCTCATAGTTCCTCACTTGAACTGCTGTAAAAAGAGGATTCAGTGCGTACACTCTTGTGTCTATTTTAATATTTTTATTCAAAAGTAACTCTACCACTTCATTCATACTTTTTCGTATTGCAGTATTCAATTCCTGACCGTTGAATTTATTTATATTGATTCCCTGAGATATCAAATATTTTGCTATTTCTACCTGATCAGCTTTTATAGCGGCATTAAGAAATGATCCTTCTTTTGAAACCATATTTATATTTTTATTCATTTCATTTTTTAATTTCTCTATATCCCCCGTATAAATTAGTGTTGTTATATCATTTGTTTTTCTTACTATTTCTTCTGATTCACCCCATAAAAATTCTTCTCTGTATCTTAACATATAGTTTTTATATTCTTCAGTTTTAGGATCAGGTCCGTAAAGAACAGCCTCAATAAATTCCTGTGGTGGTTTATAACCATATTTGATTATATAGTAAAATATTAAATCTGGAGCTGCATACCTAACTCCATTTTCACCCAATACCCTAATTTCTAAAAATCCTAAATTTTGAATTTCTCCATTATACTCTATTTTCTTTGGTTCAAAACAATCTCTCACTGTATAAATAGGAGATTGTACGTAGCTGAATAATTTTTCTAAAAATTCATTTGAAACCTCTCCAACAGGAAATTTATTTTTATCCATCCTATATTTTTAGCATTTTCAAAATAATGACAACTATAATATGTTAAATCATCATAGTAATATCTCACTTTCTCTCCTCTTTAATATAAAAATATTAAATTTCAATAATTCATATTCAATTGTAAATCTTTTATATTTTATTTCCAATATATTTCTCTATAGATTCAAAAGTTCGCTCAAAAAGTTCAATGTAAGGAGGAGAAACTACTATAAATGAATGATCTTCATCATAACGAAATGCAAATGTTTCAAAATCAGTTAAGAAAACCCAGCCATTCCACAATTTTCCAGCTAATATTTCTACTACATCTTCAAATTTTGAAAATTTTACAATTATATCTGATGATTTATCATCTTGTATTAAATATGTTTTGGGAGTGTGCAAGAAAGTCTGTAAATTAAATCTGATATAATAAAAGATTTGTTTTTCATATATTGATTTATCT